>CAMDMH010000343.1 GCA_945901835.1 Devosia equisanguinis
GAAAACGGCGCGCATCTCGCGCTCGGCCTCGACATCGGATGGCGTGAAGTAAAGCTGCCGCCCCGCGAGCTTGGCGAGGCGGAAGTCCTTTGCCGCGGCGAGCTGCAGCACCTTCATCCGCCGTTGAATGAGATCGATGAACGGCATCACGTTCTGGCGGTTGAGCCCGCCCGCATAAAGCCCGTCCGGCGGCACGTTGGAGGTCGCCACGATGACGGCGCCTTCGCCCAGCATCGCCTGGAACAGACGCCCGACGATCATCGCATCGGCGATGTTGGTCAGATGGATCTCGTCGAAGCACAGCAGCCGCGCCTCGCTGGCGAGCCCGCGGCCCACCTCCACGACCGGATCGCCTTTGGCGCTGGCCCGCGCCGCGTTCAGACGGTCCTGCGCCATCGCCATGAACTCGTGGAAATGGAAGCGTTTGCGCGGGGTGAACGTCACCCGGTTGAAGAACATGTCCATCAGCATGGTCTTGCCGCTGCCGACCGGTCCGTGGATATAAAGGCCCTGGGGCGCATCAGCCCGCTTCAAGCCGATCAGCGCGCCCAAACTGAGCCCACCGGGCTTCCAGGCCTTCAGGTCGCGGGCGACCTGCCGCAGCGCCTTTGCAGCCGCCACCTGTTGCGGATCGGCCTCCAGCTTTCCGCTGGCGACCAGTTCGCGATAGCTCGGCAGTGTGGTTTTCGGCATGGCGCGCTGGGCTGGTGTGGAAGCTATTGGGACGACGGACAAGACATTCTACAGCATGAGCAGAACTCTCGGCGCCACCGCTCCCCATCGGCTAGCTCGCATGCTGGGGACGGCCAAGCGCCACCACAATACTGCAAGCCATCACTCGTTTGCATGCCAGATACCACATGTCGTGGCGTAAACCGCAACTGAGTGCGGCGGGCCTATTGTGCGCCGCACAATATTCGCTATTTCCTTGTACGAGGGTGCACGAGGCCGCCGATTAGAGCGAACCAGCATCGATAGGGTCGAACATCCGCAATAACAACGGAAGAGCGATCATGAGCGAGAATACCGTTGCCAAAGGCAGCATGAGAAAGTTGTGGCCGGCCGAAACCGACAAGTTTCGCGACCATCTTTTGCGGCTCGACAAGGTGAGCAGGCGGATGCGCTTTGCCCACACTGTGTCGGACGCATTCATCATCGAGTATGCCGGCCGCATGAGTGAGCTGGGCAGCGTCGTCTATGGCTATGTCGAGGACGACGAAGTGCGGGCGGTCGCCGAATTGCGCAAGCTCGGAGACGTTTGGGGACACGAGGCGGAGGCCGCGTTCTCCGTCGAGGCGACGCATCAGGATCTCGGCATCGGCTCCGATCTGATGGGCCGCATCATTCGCTCCGCGCGCAATCGCGGCGTGCAGCGGCTCTACATGAGCTGCCTCCCCGAGAACAACCGGATGCAGGCGATTGCAAGAAAGTACGAAGCCGAGCTTGCGTTCGAGCCCGGTGAAGTCGTCGGCGAGATCGTGCCGCAAGGACCGAACTACTTTTCGGTGCTGGCTGAAGCTGTCGAGGACCGAATGGGTTTCATTCTCGCCGTGCTCGATCTTCAAGGACGACTTTCTCGCGCTGCTTGATCTGCACGTGCCAATCAATTGCGTTCCATGAAATGCGCCGGATCGAGAGATCCGGCGCATTGTCGTTTTCAACTTCACTCAAGGCGTGATGCGGACGGACAAGCATCTGGTTAGTAACGAAAATGATGATCGAACCAGTCGAACTATCGGGTGAACTTGCAGAGATATGATGAGTCCAGATGTTCGAGTCGTTGCAAAGGGCATTGAAAACCAATGAAAATGTTGATTTCGCGCAACACTTCATGCCGGTTTCCCGGAAAAAACGACCTCGTAAAGCATTTTGACTGTCAACGAATCAATTGTTTCTGCAAATGAATCAACAGCGCACGAGATGAGTCGGGCGCACATCGAAGACCAAGGGAGAATGAAAATGGCTAAGGCTGCTGTGAAGAAGGCTCCGGCTCGTAAGGCCGCTGCGAAGCCCGCTGCTCGCAAGACCGCTGCTCGCAAGACGACCGCTCGCAAGACGACCGCTCGCAAGGCTGCGAAGCGCTGAAGGGACGAGGCGCTCGCCGCTGGGCAGGCGGGGGCGCCAACTCTCTTTAGGAACAAGACCGGGGGTACGCGATAGAGGCCTCCGGCTTTTTTTTGCCTTTTTTTGCCGCCGTCGCCGTTTCCAAACTGCCTACCGCCTACTGGCTCTACTTCGGCATATGGCACACCGCCTCGATATTGTGCCCGTCCGGATCGATCACGAATGCACCATAGTAGTTCTCATGATAGTGCGGCCTCAATCCGGGTGCGCCATTGTCTTTGCCGCCTGCTTTGAGAGCGGCCTCGTAGAACTCCTCGACAGCTTTGCGGGTCTTCGCCTTGAAGGCGATGTGCATGTTGCCCTTGTCGACCTCGCCCTCGCTGATCCAGAACCGCGGCCGCCCCTCGGTGCCGAACCCGGCGTGGGACTTGCCGCCCGGCTGATCCGAGCTGACCTCCATGACCAGCGAAAAGCCCAAAGGAGCCAACGCATCTGCATAGAAGGTCTTGGACTTCTTGAAGCTCTTCACGGGAAAGCCGACGTGGTCGAACATGACGGAACGCTCTTCTGCTGTCTGACGGGCTCCGCCGAGGCTAACACGGCCTTCCAGCCGGGCAATGCACATCTTCCTCGGGCAAGGTGAATGTAGGTGCTTCGAATGTGACGATTGGCACCCTTGGTCATTCCGGTGCTCGTCACCGGGATCCTCGTCGACGCGCGCTACGCTTGCGGGACTATGGGGCAGCCCGGCAACAAGTGCCGGGACGACACGGGAGAATAAACTGTGAGGCGTAGCGCACAAGCAGAAGCGGCCCGCAGAGCGTGCTGCGAGCCGTCCGGAATGCATCAGAGGAAGATGAGCGCCGACCCTTAAACCCGCCGCTCGACCATCAGCTTCTTGAGCTCGGCGATCGCCTTGGCCGGATTGAGCCCCTTCGGGCACGCCTTGGCGCAGTTCAGGATCGTATGGCAGCGATAGAGCCTGAACGGGTCCTCGAGGTTGTCGAGCCGCTCTCCGGTCGCTTCGTCGCGGCTGTCGATCACCCATCGGTAGGCCTGCAGCAGCACGGCCGGACCGAGATAGCGATCCTGGTTCCACCAGTAGCTAGGGCACGAGGTCGAGCAGCAGGCGCACAGGATGCACTCGTAGAGGCCGTCGAGCTTCTGCCGGTCGGGATGGCTCTGCTTCCACTCCTTCGGCGGCGTCGGCGTGTCGGTCTTGAGCCAAGGCTCGATCGAGCGATGCTGAGCGTAGAAGTTCGTCATGTCCGGCACGAGGTCCTTGACGACCTTCATGTGCGGCAGCGGATAGATCTTCACGGCCCCGCGGACGTCCTCGATCGGCGTCAGGCATGCGAGTTTGTTCGTGCCGTCGATATTCATCGAGCACGAGCCGCAGATGCCTTCGCGGCACGAGCGGCGGAACGTCAGCGTCGGGTCGATCTCGTTCTTGATCTTGATGATGGCGTCGAGCACCATCGGACCGCAATCGTCTAGATTGACGTTGTAGCTGTCCAGCCGCGGGTTCTCAGCGTCGTCGGGGTTCCAGCGATAGACGCGGAACTCGCGCCACTTGCCTTTGCCTTGCGGCTTGTTCCAGGTCTTGCCGGTCTTGACCTTCGAGTTTTTCGGCAGCGTAAGCTGGACCATGGTCGTCCCCCTGGAGACGTTGGTGAAGCGTTGGTACGGTAGATCCCGGACCCTGACATAACGGCCCAGGCGCGCCTGTCAACGCGCGAAAAGGTTCCATGCCGTAAGACTAAATTGATACGCGTCCGTGGCGCGCATTGGATCGATGCATCGGTAAGGCGGCAGAGGTAGTCGCTTGCCCGCAACATCTGCCGGCCGGCGGCAATTCCTTCAATCCGTGATCGAGGGCTTGGGCGGCAGCTCCATGCCGCGCGCCTCGATCTCACGCACGAGCTGCACGAGGTGCTTTTGGCTATCCTGCGTGGCGCTGTAGCGCCCCTTGCGCTCCTTGCCGATGATGCCGGCGTTGTGGAGCCGTATCAGATGGGCAGTGACGGCTTCGTCGGAGAGTTCCGGCTCCATGGCCTGCGCGGCCTTGATGAGATCGCCCGACCTGACGGCCGTGTTGCGGCCGCTCAGGACCGAGATCAGCACGTATTCGCGCTTCAGTACCGCGTCTTCGCGCTCCTTGAATGCAGCGATGCCCGCGGCAGTTGGCGGCGGCTCGCCCTCGGTTCGCCTGGCCCGGCTCTGTGGAGTGCGGCTGGCGATATCTGCCAGCGCGGAATCGAGCCGCGATCGCAGTCGCGCTCCGAGTTGCTGGGCGGCATCGCGGTCGTACTCGGCGAGGGCCTGCACGGCGCCGCCAATGCCCATCTGATAACGGGAAGCGAGTTCGTCGACGATCTGATCGGGGCTGTACTCGCCCTTGGAGAAGCCGCTGAGCAGCCGGCGCGTTTCATCCTTCTCGCGAGCCAGTTCGGAGACCAGCTCGACGAGCGCTGAAACAGAATCTGAACTCGGACCCGGAGGCATACGCAACCGTTGCTGTAGGAACCCTTACCAGCCCAGAACGTACATCACATATAGCACCGTTGGCAAGCTATCTCACGGAACTGACGCATCTCGGCATACGCAAAAATGGACTGGACAAGCGTGGCGGTCGTGTAATCTAATATATAAAAGATAACAAAAGAGCCTCTTGCAAAACGCCGAAAGGCGGATCGGTTGCGGGTGGTCGGCGACCGTCGGCGGGGCGCCTTGTCGTTGCTTGTTATGACATGACGCCCCTCACGCCGCAATTCACACAC
>CAMDMH010000344.1 GCA_945901835.1 Devosia equisanguinis
CTCCGTCATGGGCGGCAGGGGGAAGAAGTAGGTCGACAGTCCTGCGTCCCCGGCCGAGGCGGAGCCGAGAGCCGGGGCCTTGCCCCGAGGTTGTCGAGTGCAAACTTCGACAAGAACTCGTCGTGCGAAACACGCTCGGGTCAAGATCCCGGATAGCCTCGCTGAGGCTCGGCTTCCGGGAATGCAGCAGAAATTGGATGCTCTGCCGACTTCAAGCGGCCTGCGCCATCGTTGCGACGGCGGCGGCGCGGGTGCGGGTCTGAAGCTCGATCTTGGCAGCGAGCGCGGTGGCTTCCGACGTCAGGGTCGCGATGAACTGCGCGGTGCGGTCCACCACGGTTTGGCGCTGCCGGTCGACCGTGATCATGTGGTAGCTGTCCTCCAGCACCGTCATCTCGACGCGCGAGCCCAGCTTGCGCTGTAGGAACTGTGCGTTGTCGATGCCGGCCAGATCGTCATGGCGCGGATGAAGGATCAGCGCCGGCTGGGTGATCTTGCCGAGCAGCTTCTTCACGTGAGCCACCAACTGGCGATGCTCGAACATCGCACCACCGGGCGTCTTCAGCAGGCCGGCGTTGGCGCTGTCGCCCGTGCTCATCGCCTTCATGATGAAATCGCGGATGCGGTCGTCCTTGATCCCGCACGGGCCGCAATCAGAGAAGCTCATCAGATTGGCGAGCCGCTTCGTGAACAACAGGCCGAACAGCTTCGCATAGACCGGGATCGACCAGCCCGAGAGCCACAATGTCGGCGAATAGAGCAGCGTGCCCTGCACGTCGGCCGGACGGCGTGCCGCCAGCAGCAGGCCGAGGATCGCACCGGTCGAGAGGCCGCCGACGAGGACCGTGTCGCACTCGGAGCGGAGTTCGTCGAGCGCGCGCTCGCAGGTCGCGTACCAGTCTTCCCAGGTCGAGGCGGTGAGGTCGGCCTCGGTGCCGCCGTGGCCGGCGAGCTGCGGGCAATGGACGGTGTAGCCGAGCCGGGCGAGGCCGCCGGCGACGTAGCGGACTTCGGCGGGGGTGCCCGCGAGGCCGTGTACCAGGAGAACGCCGACCTTGCCGCCCTTGATCTTGATGGTGTGATCTTTGCCCGACATGGTAACTCTCCGGTTGCTCGCGTTTCGTGAGACCAAAGCTACGGGTATCGGCACCTCGGCGCTGTTCCCCGGGACACAAGCTGCGAAGCTCAACCGACAAACAGGGATCGACGCCTCGATGACCGGTCGCGACCGACCCGCTTCAACGCCCCTGGCCGGACGCAGCTATTGGCAGAGCCACGGCGGCGCGCCGCCCGGTGCAGGCGGGGCGGTGCCTGCGGGCTCCGGTGCTGGAGTGCCGGCCCGGTCGGATTTTGCGGTCATCGGCGGTGGCCTCGCGGGGCTGTCGAGCGCGCTCGCTCTGGCCGATGCAGAACCCGGTGCGCGGATCGTGGTGCTGGAGGCGAACTTCGTCGGGTTCGGAGCGAGCGGGCGCAATGCCGGTCTATTGTCGCCGCTGCCGGCGCCGCTGTGGCTCGCCAGCGCCATTTCCGAGCCCGAGCACCTCTGGGGCCTCAAGCATCTCAATGGCCGCGTGCACGAAATCGCGCAGTGGTTGAAGGCGGAAGCGCCGGAGAGCGGCGTTACACCGAAGACGCTGCGGCTCGAAGCACAGGGTTATTTCACGGCGATGGGGCTGTCGCGGGTGGCGCGCCTGATCGACAAGGCGGGGATCGACGTGCGGCCGGCCAAGGGGCCGCGGGAGCAGATCGCGTTCGGTCTCGAAACGCATGCGGTCGATCCTTACCGGACCGTGGCGGCGCTGGCCGGTTTGGCGCGGCGCCGGGGCATCACGATCGTGGAGCAGCAGCCAGTGCGGGCGGTGGAGGAAACGACAGCGGGCGTGAAGATCGTGCTCGACGCAGGACTCTCGCTCGAGGCACGGGCCGCGATCGTCTGCACGAACGCCTATTCGGGGTCGGTGGCGCTGCCCGAGGCGGCGAAAGCGAAGGTGGTCCATAATTTCATGGTAGCCACCAATCCCGTCACCGATACGCAGATCGGCTGGTCCGGGGCCTCCGACATCTTCGCGATCGAGCTCAACACGTCTTACGTATTCTACCGGATGCACGAGGGCCGCGTCGTCTACGGCGGTATCGAGCGGTTCAAGCCCTATGGCGACAGCGACTTCAACGTGCCGCCGGATGTGCTCGTGGGGCTCGAGCGCCTGATCGCGCGGAGCTTTCCCGGCGCCGCGATGCGACCAGAAGAAGCGTGGGGCGGCATCTATCATCAGACCGGGACCGACCTGCCGATCATCCGGCGCAGCGGCGCGGCGGGGGCAGTGGTACTCAACGTGGGATACGGTGGAACCGGCGTTGCGATGACGATGTTGTGCGGGCGGTTGGCTGCGGCGCTCGTTCCCGGCGGCCGCTTCGTCAACTCAGACGACGAGCGTCTGCTGGCAGCGCTGGCGGCTTCACGGGTTCCCGTCGGGGCGCTCGCGCGGTTCGTCGCCGGGGTGGCCACCGACGTTCTGACCATGCGGCGGCCGGGGTGACTTCGGCACGCTCTGCGCTCCAGGTCTCTTCACTTCAGTCATCTTCACTCCCGTTCGGGGCAGAAGTTTACCTCTCCTTAACCACGGTGCGTCACCATCGGCTCCCGATCTGCCCGAACCCCCGTGATCGCCATGCCGCCAGAGTTAGAGCTGAACCCGTCCGCGATCCAGGTTGGTGAGCAAGCCGGGCACCGGACGACGTCCTCGCTCAACGAGGTACGTAACGACACGGGGCGGGTCGCCTTCTGTGGCCCTTACGTCATCGCGGCCATCACCGGCTGGAGCATCAGCAAGGTAGAGGACGAGATCCGCAGCTTTCGCGAGATCCCTGCCGAGAAGAAGCCCATCGTGCGCGGCACCTACGCCGACGAGGTGGAAGGCGCGCTCGCCGCGTTCGGATACCGGATGGAGCTGAAATCGAGTTTCATGGACCGGGCCCGCAAGGAGCGGCCGAGCGTTTGGACCTGGATGCAGAAGCCGCGCAACGCCTGGGCGCACTACATCCTCGCGATCCACAAGGGCAAGGAAGGCCATTGGATTCTGATCAAGGGCGTGAAGATGTGCGACACATTCACGGCGGGCAAGTGGACGTTCGTCTGCGACGGGCCGCACCGTGGCGCGCGCATCATGGAGATCTTCGAGGTAAAGAAGAGTCGTCTCTGACGAAAATTTCGAATGAACTTTTAGTGCTTCGGCGCGTCTGTTTTCTCAATGCGGCGCACCGCCTGACTGAGCCGCTATTGCGGCCTCGGAGCGCAGAGCGCTCCAGTAGAAGCGCTGAACCCGCGCACGAAAGCGCGCGATGTGTCGAATTGGCCTCGCTTGCGTGCATCCTGAGACGGTGACATCCGTCGTCGGCGACACTACTATACGGAAGATAATCGGTAACTCCCGGCCCAGGATAAGGAGCTGATCATGCCGCGGAAGGCGCGACTGCCATTGGCGGGCGTTCTTCTCATAGGCGCGATTGCGCTCAGTCCGCTTGCCGCCCCCCTCGTCTCACCCGCTGACGCACGGTCGATCACGTGGGCACGAGCAGGAGACACCCAGACACTCGATCCCCACGCCATCGACGGCGGGTTCGCGATGTCACTCAACCAACAGATCTACGAACCGTTGCTGCTGCGCGACGCACAGGGCAAGACTTCGCCGGCACTCGCCGAGAGCTGGGGCCTCACGTCCGATCCCCTCGTCTGGGAGTTCAGGCTGCGGCGCGGCGTGACATTCCACGACGGCACGCCGTTCACGGCCGACGACGTGCTGTTCTCGATAAAACGCGCCAGGCAGCCGCTCGCCGGCTTCAGTGCGCTACTGACGGCGGTGGACGACGTGGTTGCGGTGGACAGCCATCTCGTCCGCGTTCGCACCAAGGGCCCGACGCCATTGTTGCCGGCAAATCTCACTCATGTGCTCATGATGAGCAAATCGTGGGCAGAGAAGAACGCCGTGGTCAATGTCGTGGAGGAAAGCCAGCGGCATCGCGCGCATACGTTCGGACACGCAAACGGCACAGGGCCGTTCGTGGTCGTCAGCCGCGAGATCGGCAATCGTACCGTTATGCGGCGCAACGATGCCTACTGGAGCAACGCGCAATCGCCGGTCGAGATCAGCGAGCTGATCTATCGCTCGCTGCCGAACGATACCGAGCGCGTGCAGGCACTGGTCTCGGGCGAAGTGGATTTCGTCCAGGACGTGCCCGTCAACGAACTGCCCAGGCTGCAGGCCAACAAGGCGCTGTCCGTCAATACCGGACCGGAGAACGTGTCGGTGTTCCTGGGGCTCAATGTCGGCCCCGGGCAGAGAAACGAAGTCGGCACCGAAAATCGCAACCCGATGGCCGACCGGCGGGTGCGCGAAGCCATCAGCACGGCGATCAATCGGCAGGCGATCCAGCGTGGCGTGCTGCTCGGCCAAGCGATACCTACCGGCACCGTCGCGCCGTCCAGTATCAATGGTTATCCGCGGACGCTCGACCGATTCCCACCATTCGACGCCGCGCGCGCAAAGGCCCTGTTGGCGGAAGCAGGGTTCGCCAACGGCTTCCAGATGAAGCTCGATTGTCCGCGCGACGGCTACACCCGCAGCGAAGCGATCTGCCGCGCGGTCGCGGCCCAACTCGCCCAAGTCGGCATCACCGTCGAGCCGGTCGTGCGCAGCTTCGCAGATCACATCGCGCTGATCCGCAACGACGCCGCGCGGCCGGATTCCTACCTGCTCGGGCTGAATGTGCCGACCTTCGACAGCGAGCAGATGCTTTCGACGCTGTTTCACTCTCGCAGCGGCAGTTCCGGGCAGCTCAAC
>CAMDMH010000345.1 GCA_945901835.1 Devosia equisanguinis
GCGACGACATCGGGGACACCTTCGACTACGACTGGGTCCGGGCCGAGGTCATCCGCCTCGTCGCCAGCCAGCATTTCGAGCTGCAAGAGACGCTGGCGCAGGGCGTGATGCAACTGCTTGCCCAGCGTCCTGAAATCGTCCGTGCGGTCGTAGAAACGGCAAAGCCGGACGTGTTTCCCGACGTGGCGGCCGTGGGTTGCCGTATCGAGGCGCGGAGATGACGAAACGTACTTCCGAGACCGCCTCGACGCCAAGGAGCGATGCATGACTGGTCCCATCGAAGCGATCGCTGCTGCGGGCGCCATCGGTACGAGGCGGGTACTGGTGGAGGGATACGAGCTGATCGGCAGCGTCGGCGTCTACGAGCACGAGCGCCGCTACGAGCAGCGCATCGTCGTGTCGCTCGAGCTCGACGTGCTCGACCACTACGATGGCGTCTCCGACCAACTCGACGACGTCTACGACTACGACCATGCCATTACGGCGGTGCGCGCGACGGTCGAGAGTCGGCATTTCAATCTGCTCGAAACACTCGCCGAACGGATTGCGGAGAGCTGCCTCGAGCACGCCCATGTCACCGCGGTGAAGGTGCGCATCGCCAAGCCCGACATCCTGATCGCGTGCCGTGCTGTCGGCATCGAGATCCACCGCGCGCGGCGCTGACCGCACTCCCCCCGTGAAGTACCGCGCGAGCGCCGCTGCGTTGGCCGATGGGCTTGCCGTGCCACATTTCCTCCCCATCACGCCCCAACTCACGCCGCGTTTGGTGCGGATACCTTGTTGCAGAGGGCATTTCGAATCGCTTGGTAACCGCTTGTTAACCCGGTTTGGGTAGACATCGTTAACAAGTCGCAAATTCAATCATGCCTTGAACGGGGGGGTCCCGTGCGGGCGTTGCAACGAGCGCGGATTTTGTCATGAAGCGTAGCCTGACTTGCGCCGCCGCATCTTCGATCCTGATCATCTCGGCCGGAGCGGCTGGAGCGGCCACGCTGCCGGCGATCAAAGCCGGGGGAGCCAACGCGGTCCCACAATGCGTGACACCCGGCCGGCTGATGGCCTTCGTCGCCGAGCGCAATCCCAAGCTCGATCAGCGATTTTCCGGCATCGCCACAGCCTACATGCGGCACGGTGAGCAGATGGGAATTCGCTGGGACTATGCGTTCTACCAGATGATGCTGGAGACGGGCAGCCTCAGCTACATGCGCGATGGCACGAAGCCCGGCGACGTGAAACCCAGGCAGAACAATTTCGCGGGTCTCGGCGCTACCGGGAAGGGCGAGCCGGGCGAATCCTTTCCCTCCGTCGAGGACGGTGTGAAAGCGCATCTGCAGCATCTCGCCATGTATTCGGGTGAGCGCGTCGAAGAGCCGGTCGCGGAGCGGACGCGGAAAGTACAGGAATGGGGCGTACTGACGTCCTGGCAGAGGGGCTTCAAGCGGCCGATCACGTTCTCGGATCTGGCGGGCAAGTGGGCGCCGGGCAGTCGCGGATACGCCAGCAACGTCGACACTTTCCGTTCAGGCTTCCACGACGACTTCTGCAGCAAGGCCGATCCGAAGCCCGAATTGGTTCAAGAGGCGCGCGCTGGCGGCAATGCGCCCCTAAAGGTCGCTGCGGCCAAGTCCGAGCCGAACAAGTCCGAGCCGAAGCCCGAAAAGACCGTCGGAACCGAGCTTGCCCGGCAGGCTACGGAACGCGCGCGAAGCGAAGGCGGCGCGGGCCGCTCGTCACTGGGCGCAACGGCCCTCGTCCCGCCCAAGCCCTATGCCGGCGAGAACGCGCCAACGACCGGAGTCACGATCCTGGACGAGCAAACCGCGGAGAAGAAGCCGGAAGAATCCGCAGCCGCCGCCGCGACCGTGGCGGAGACTTCTCCCAAGAAGCAGCCGACGTTCCAGATGGCGTCGGCCGCAGGCGCTGCCAAGCCGCCCGTCACCAAAGGTCAGACCACGACCGCTGCCGCGGCGACGACCGTCGCGCTTCCCAAGACGACGCCGCCCCCGAGCGAGCCTGCCGCGCAGGGCAAGTGCCGGGTCTACACCGCGAGCTACGGCGGGCAGAAGGCCGTGATCATCCGCGCCAATGGCGACCAGTTCACGAACTTCACGGTGCTCGACGTCAACGAGGGGCAGGAAGCCCGCGAGATCGAGGCCTATGTGTCGGCCTACGCCAAGGGCGGGCAGAAGGTCGGTGAATTCTCCACGTCGAACGCCGCGCTCGACAAGGCCTTCGAACTCTGCCCGGAAGGGTGACATCGGAATTCCGTTCCCGATCCTGGACGACTAGACGACAAGTCCCGCACGCCACAATAAAAACGGCGCGGCGGGACTTTTTGTGTTCCAGGATCGCCTTGCGCAAACTTCGTCATCCCGGCGCCGAGTATGCGCTGGAGCGCGTGCGAGGGAACAGGCCGGGATCCACGTCACCGTGTTGCAGATCGCAAGGAGCCGTGGTTGGCCGCCTTCGCGGCCATGACGAAGCGCTTGGGATTGGGGAGCACGCTGGCGTCTGGGTAATCGGGGCGTCCCGAGACAGGGGCCTTCCGGTTGTTAATTCCGATTCAACTTCGCAATGTGCTCGGCCATCATGTGTGCCAATATTCATCCTAATTTCACAATAGCTTAACACTATATTCTCGTATTGGATCTCATAATTCGTCCAGCGCTCACCATATCAATTCACGTGGCAATTGGCGGAGTTATTCCTATGGATATGCAATTACTCGGCGGTCTCGGCGTATTCGGGATGGTGATGATCCTGTTCGCGATCTGGATCGCCTGGTCCTGCGTGAAGATCGTTCCCCAGGGCTTCACTTATACGGTCGAGAACTTCGGCCGCTACGAGAAGACGCTGCAGCCGGGCCTGCACCTGCTGACGCCGGTCGTCCAGCACATCGGACACCGCATCAACATGAAGGAGCAGGTGATGGACATCCCCTCGCAGGATGTGATCACCCGCGACAATGCGATGGTGAAGGTCGACGGCGTCTGCTTCTATCAGGTGCTGAACGCCGCCAAGGCCGCCTACGAGGTCGAGAACCTCGACAATTCGATCGTCAACATCGTGATGACCAACATCCGCACGGTGATGGGCTCGATGGATCTCGACGAGCTTCTGTCCAACCGCGACAAGATCAACGCCAAGCTGCTGGGTATCATCGATGCGGCCACGGAATCGTGGGGCGTGAAGGTCACCCGTATCGAGATCAAGGACATCGCGCCCCCTCGCGATCTCGTCGACAGCATGGCCCGCCAGATGAAGGCCGAGCGCGAGAAGCGTGCTCAGATCCTGGAGTCGGAAGGTTTGCGGCAGTCCGCCATCCTGAAGGCCGAAGGCGAAAAGCTGGCCGTCGTGCTCGCCGCCGAAGGCAAGAAGGAAGCCGCGTTCCGCGAGGCAGAAGCACGCGAGCGGTTCGCGGAAGCCGAGGCCAACGCCACCCGGATGGTCTCGGACGCCATCGCCAAGGGCAACGTGCAGGCGATCAACTACTTCGTGGCCAACAACTACGTGAAGGCGCTGGAGGCGCTCGCCAAGGCGCCGAACTCGAAGATCATCATGATGCCGCTGGAGGCCTCCTCCGTGATCGGCTCACTGGCGGGCCTCGCCCAGATCACGGGCGAAGCGTTCGGCCGTGGCGACGGTGGCGGCACCGCTCAGCCGACCGGCAGGGCGGGCACTCAGTCGGGTAGCGTGCCGCCGCGCAGCTGAGGAGGGGAACATGAAACCGGCAATCGACTTCATTCTGAGCCTGGGCGCCTGGAACTGGTTCATCATCGCGGCGGCCATGGGCCTGCTCGAGACGATCATTCCGGGGGTGCATTTCATGTGGTTCGGCATGGCCGCGATCGCGATGGGCGCGATCGTGCTCGCTTTGCCGCTGTCTCTGCCTGTGCAGCTCGTGATGTTCGCGGTCCTGTCGATCGGGCTGATCCTGGTCGCGCGACGCTACTGGGCACCGCAGACCATGAAAACCGATGCTCCCGATCTCAATGATCGCGGGCAGCAGTACGTCGGCCGGATCGTGACCGTGGCCGAGGCGATCGAGCGCGGCCGCGGCAAGGTTCAGGTCGGCGATACCGTGTGGACCGCCGAAGGGCCCGACATGCCGGAAGGCGCCCGCGCCAAGGTGACCGGCGTCAACGGCACGGTGCTGATCGTGGGGGCAGGGTGAATCCTTGCAACGAAAAGTTCGACCTGTAGGCAGGTCTCGCTTTTCGTGTCACGGCGCACTGGCGCCGGGCCGCATTCGCGGCCTCATGATGGGCATGCAAATCACCGTGTGCCCCTTAGCCGGCCACTGCATGGAGGCGATCATGCTCGAAGGCGGATGCCACTGCGGCGCAATTCGATATCGCGTCGAAGGCGAAGCGATGAACCATGCACTGTGCCACTGCCAGGACTGCCGGCGCCACGCCGGGGCGCCGATGGTCGGATGGACGATGTATCCGGCAAGTGCGATGACCGTCACGAAAGGCACGCCCAAGGTCTATTCATCCTCGACGGACGGCCGCCGCCACTTCTGCCCCGACTGCGGCACGGGGCTGTTCTACATCAACGAAAAGTACCTGCCTGGGATCATCGATATCCAGAGCGTGACCTACGACGACCCGGCGGCGGTTCCCGCACAGGCACATATCCAGGTGGCCGAGCGGATCCCTTGGATGGAACGGGTGCACGAGCTGCCGGCGTTCGAACGCTTCCCGCCGATGCCATAAATATCTGGACCTATGGCAGCTCCGAACAAGAACCACTTCTATTTCAGCGCCGGCCTCTCAGTTCTCCTCCCCCCTTTGTGGGGGAGGTGGCCCGTAGGGCCGGAGGGGGGA
>CAMDMH010000346.1 GCA_945901835.1 Devosia equisanguinis
CGACCCGGCGATCACGCCGAGATGGTCCATGCTGTGCGCGGCGGAGTAGACGCCTTGTCGATTTATCGCGCCGAACGTGCCCTTCAGTCCGTAGACGCCGCAGAAGCTCGAGGGCCGTATCGTGGAACCCCGCGCGTGCGTTCCGAACGACATGGGAACCATGGAGGCCGCAACGGCAGCGCAGGAACCGGAAGACGAGCCACCCGGAGTCCTGCTGGTATCGAATGGGTTTCGTGTATGCGAAGGGTCGCCACCACCCAGGCAGACGGTGACGTTCTTGCCGACCGGCACCGCGCCTCCCTTCTTCATGAAGTAGACCACAGCAGCGTCGCGAATGGGCCGATTGCCCCTGAACAGATCCGACCCGTACTCGGTCGGCATATCGCACGTCTCGATCAGATCCTTTATGCCGATGGGCATACCATCGACGGGAGAGAGTGCGCCGCCCGCCTTGTAGCGCGCCGTCGACTCGTCTGCCCGCTTGCGAGCTCCCTGCGGATCGAGGTGAGCCCAAGCCTTGATGGGGCCGTCGATCTCGGCAATTCGCTCCAGACAACCTTCCAGATAGGCGCGCGGCGTCTGGGTGCCGGCACGGAAGCGCTCGACCTCATCGTGGAAGGTAAGCATCTTGTGATTGCGAGCGTCGTACCTTCCAGCCGGACGCATGGAGTCGGCCATACGGAAACATCCTCCCTCTATTGAAATCCTGTTTCACTACGCGCAATCCTATGCGAGCATTGTTGTCGGGGGAAAGAACAAATGTCGAGCCTTGCAGGCCTGAAGATCCTTATTACCGGCTCGGGCGGCGGCATGGGCCGTAGCCATGCCGTGTTGTTGGCCCAGCGTGGCGCCGACATCATCGTACACGACGTCAAGTCGGCTGGTGCGATGGAAACGGCGGAGATGGTCCGCGCTACCGGGCGCCGCGCCGAGATCATCGTCAGGGACGTCAGGGAAACATCGGCTTGGCAAAGTGACATCACCGACGCGGTGTCGAAGCTCGGCGGGATCGACGCACTCGTGAACAATGCGGGAGTGGGAGGAAAGCGTCTTCTGATCGAGGACATCGACGAGGCGATCTACGACGAGATGTTCGGCGTGCAAGTCAAGGGTGCCTTCTTCGCGACGCAGGCAGTGCTGCCAGTTATGAAATCGCAGCGGCGTGGGCGGATCATCAACATCTCATCCATCTATGCAATGGGTGGCAATGCCCGTGCATCGCACTATGCGGCGGCCAAGTCGGCGATATCCGGCTTCACAAAGTCTTGGGCCCGGGAGCTTGCTCCCTTCAATATCAAGGTCAACGCCGTCGCGCCGGGCTTCATCGTCACCGAAATGACGATGGGCTCCAACACCCCGGATATCATTGCTGAACGTTCCAAGCGGATGCCACTGGGCCGTTTCGTCGAGCCGGTCGAGATTTCCTATGTCGTAGCTTGGCTCGCCTCCCCAGAAACCGAGATGATCACCGGACAGGTGATCAGTCCGAACGCGGGAGAAACGATCGTCGGATACTAAGAGGCGTTAGATGCTCTGGCGTATTGCGCGATTGGGGCAGCGGACTATGTTGGACGAGCAAAGCCAACGCCAGAAGGGTGTGGCAGGGAGGAAATCGCAATGAGATCCGTCGATAGAAGAACCGTTCTCGCAGGTTCGATCGCTAGCGGCACAATGCTCGCGGGGCGGCATTCGGCATTCGCGCAGAACAAGGAAATTCTCCTCGGCATTCCCGTCGAGACATCCAACAGCCTGATGTTCATGGTGGCGTCCGCTGCTGGTTACTTCAAGGCAGAAGGACTGCCCGGCGCACGAGTGACAATGCC
Source organism: Devosia equisanguinis (assembly GCA_945901835.1). Taxonomy (GTDB): domain Bacteria; phylum Pseudomonadota; class Alphaproteobacteria; order Rhizobiales; family Hyphomicrobiaceae; genus CAMDPA01. The sequence continues at coordinate 1,824 of CAMDMH010000346.1, forward strand.
CCAGTCCGGCACCAACGTGCGCCAGATGCTCGCGGCCGGTCAAATGCCGTTCGCAATGGGCGATCCGATTCATCCACTGGCCATCACCGGCGCCGGCAAGGCGGCCCAGATGCTGATGTCGGTCGACACGCGTGCCTCGATCGCAATGATCGTGCGGCAGGATCTCTACGAAAAGGGCATCGACACCCCACAGGCGCTCGGTGACTTGAAGAAGGCGGACGGCTCCAAGGTCGCAATCGGAGTAACGCGTGTGGGGGCGCAGACTTGGCTCTACGGCGACCAGATCATGCGCAAGGCCAACAAGATCGACAACGTCAACTTCGTCAACGTCGGCGAGGGTGCAAACATGCTGGGCGCATTCAAGACGGGCCGGGTCGATGCGATCATGGCGAACTCCCTGATCTACTTCGCCACGCAAGACGAGAAGCTCGGCACGCCGGTGTTCAATGCAGTGGACGAGAAGGTCTGGCTGGCGTTCTTCGGTTCGACTTTTGCCGGACAGGTCTGCTTCGCGATGGCCGACCAGATCAAAGCACAGCCGCAGGAGACACAGTCATTCGTCAACGCCGTGTATCGTGCCCTCCAGCACATCAAGGCCACGCCGTCGGCCGATCTCGTCAAACTCGTGCAACCCCACTTCATGGGTAACTTCAAGCCCGAGGTCGCCATGCGCGAGATCGACTACCTCAAACCGATCTACAGCTACACCGGCGAGATCACGGAGGCGCAGTTCGACAACGGCGGAAAAGTCTGGTTCAGCGAGGGTACGAAGGTCAAGCCTCAGCCCTACAAGGACATGGTCGATCTGAGCTTCCTGGCCAAGGCCAGGGCAAAGTTCGGGTGAGCCCCAGGGCATGACGATTGTTCGCATCGAGGTCCGCGACCTCTCCAAGACGTTCGGATCCGGCAGCGGTCAAGTGCCTGCGGTCGACCGCGTCTCGTTCGATCTGCGCCAGGGCGAATTCGTCGCCCTGCTGGGGCCTTCCGGTTGCGGCAAGAGCACGATCCTCAATATGATCGCTGGGCTTATACCGCATTCCGGCGGCTCGATCCGGGTCGACGGCACGCCGGTCGAAGCCGGCAAAGTCAAGCCGCAGGTCGGTTACGTGTTCCAGCGCGACACAGTTTTCGCCTGGCGCACGGTCGCGCGTAATATCGGCTACGGCCTCGAGATCAAGGGCCTGCCAAAGGCAGAGCGGGAGGCCAAGGTTGCGCGCATGATCGCGCAGGCCCGGCTCAAGGGGTTCGAGGACGCGTTTCCCCTCACTCTGTCGGGCGGCATGCGCCAGCGCGTATCGCTGATGCGAACGCTTATCATGGAGCCGCAGATCCTGCTCATGGACGAGCCGTTCGGCGCCCTCGACACCCACACAAAACTCGAGATGCATCAGATCCTGCTCGAGTTGTGGGAGCGTGAACGGCAGACCGTGGTTTTCGTGACGCACGACTTATCCGAGGCGTTGACGCTGTCGGATCGTATCATCCTGCTCTCCGCGCGACCGGGTCGGATCAAGCAGGATTTCACGGTGCCGTTCGCACGGCCACGAGATGCGATCAAGCTGCGCGAGACGAAGGAATACGGCGAGGTGTTCGCCAAGGTCTGGCATTCGCTGGGCGAGGAGTTCGCAGCGACGAAGGCCGAATAGCGCCCTCTCCCCGTTCCACGGCGCTTCATGGGGAGCGGAAGAAGGAGAATGCCTTGTCCCAATCAACGATCATCCACCTCGGCCGCTGGGGTCTGCTGGCGCTGATCCTGGCAATGTGGCAATGGGGCTGGAACCTCAAGCCGACGCTCGGCTGGCTCGTGCCGACAGTGCTCGACCCCTACTTCGTGTCGAAGCCCTCGATCATCTTCAACCGCTTTCTCGAACTCTCTTGCCTGTCGCTTCCCAAGGGCGGTTGGGCATTCGCCGACTGGTCGGGCTTCACCGCCTGCGTCGCCTCGCCCAAGGGAAGCCTGTGGACACATACGCTGGCGACGCTGCGCAACACGGTCTGGGGCTTTCTCGTCGGCGTAACGAGCGGCGTCGCCGTCGGCCTGTTGCTCGGCCGTTCGGAGACGCTCGCCAAGATCTTCGAACCCTACATCGTCGCGTTCAACTCGCTACCGCGCGTGGCTCTCGTTCCACTCATCATCATTATGTTCGGACTAGGCGATCTCTCGAAAGTCATAACCGCGCTGACGCTCGTGTTCTTCGTCGTATTCTTCAACACGTTCGAGGGGACGCGGTCGGTCGACAGGGATCTCGTAAACGCCGCTCGCTTTCTCGGCGCCAGCAATTGGCAGGTCACCTGGACAGTCTACGTCCCGTCCGCTCTGGCCTGGGTGTTCGCCTCGCTATCGCCCGCGATTTCATTTGCACTGATCGGAGTAATCGTGGGCGAGTTCATCGGCTCCGAGCGCGGACTGGGTAAGGTCATCATCGAGGCGGAAGCGCAGTTGCAGATTGCCGACATGATGGTCGCACTGATCGTCCTGATGATGATCGGCGTCTCTCTCGTGCTCGTCTTCCGCTCCGTCGAGCGTCGCCTCCTTCGCTGGCAACGCCACCACGCCGAGAGGACGTGACCGGCAGATTTCGGTACCTCACCTGCTTCCGCCAATCCCTGGCCGTGGCGGAAGCCTCTACCTAATCCTGTCGATCACTTTTCGCCGTGCTGCAGACCAAGTTTTCCCGCTGTGTGCCGCTGGCCAATTCGGTGCGAAGGATACCGCCGCGTTGCAGTTCGGGAATCGCGAGGTCCGCGAGGTTCGTCAGACACCAAAGGCGGCGATAAGTCCGGCTGCGCCATCTTATTACATCCCAGATCGGGACGCTGGACGGATGCTTTCCAGGCCGCATGCGAATGTCCCCGCAAAGCCTCGATGAAATCCACTGCGATTTCCATGCTGCCACGTGATTACCCCGTCATCACCTCTGCCGGCCTGACCGCGGCGATCGACCGGTAGGGTCGTGGCGCGGCTGCGACCGCAACGCGGGCGAGGCGCTCTATGTTCTTG
>CAMDMH010000347.1 GCA_945901835.1 Devosia equisanguinis
ATGATATACACTGAAAGTCAATTGCTCGCCGCTTGAGCTGAGCATCCTACGGCGCCACGCACGGTATCGTAGGCTTAGCAGTTTGAAGGCAAAGCGTCAGGAAAGCGCGCCAAAGCATCTCAAAAGGATTCGGACTGATGCAGTCGCGATTGATGTCTATGATCGAAGCCATCGTGAATGTGCTGGTTGGCTTCTGGGTCGCAGTGCTTACCCAGATGCTGGTGTTGCCGCTGTTCGATCTGCACGCCAGTTTCAGCCAGAACATCGGTATGGGCTTGATCTTCACAGTAGTATCCTTGGTACGTTCCTACCTCCTGCGCAGGTTCTTCAACGCGCTGCACCGACCAGAAAAGCCCGCCGAGGTGGCGGGCTCAAGTTCCTGATTGTCGTTCGGAGCCGTCAGGCCACCCGATAGACCCGCCCTCGCCCTTCAACCTTCTCGGACACGATCGTCAGCCCGAGCCTCCTTTTCAGCGCGCCTGCCATCGCGCCGCGCACGGTGTGCGGTTGCCAACCCAAGGCCTCAGCGATCTCGACGATCGTGGCGCCATCCGGCTGCTTGAGCATCTCGATCAGGGTGTCCTGCTTGCTGGCGCCTCTCGTGCGGCCCGTCTCTGGAGCCTTGCGTGGGCGCACATTCTTCGGGGCAGCGACCGCCCCCTGCCCGGCCGGTGTGCAGACGATCAGACCTTCGCCGTCACTCGCCGGATCGGCATCTTTAGCAAGACCGAGCGCTTCGAAGGCGGCATCGGTCACAATCAGGGTCAGGCGTTCGCCGGTCTCGGTTTCGCGCCAGACAACGTCATCAAGCATGGGGTGGAATTCAACCTGCCGCGCCGGTACCTCTTCAATGAGGCCCTTACCGAGGAGACTGCCAATCACCTTGGTGACTGCGCCGCCCTTCAGGGACTTGGGAAGCGGGAAAATCGAACGATCTTGACGCTGGCAGGCGATATTGAGAACGATCAACTGGGTGTCTGAGAGCTGTTGCATGGGGCGGCCCTTATTTGGTTGCGCAGGCCCCGACCATCGCGACCCCGCTACTGGCCCAAGCCCCGAGGGCGGACCAGTCGGGGCATAGGTCTTCGCAGGGCTGCGCTACCTAGCGTGCTCGCCGTCATTGAAAGCGCTGTCGGTAATGCGCTCGAGCAGTTCGGCGTAATGAACCAGCGATCCAACGTGGCCCCAGTTGATCTCGTCGGGGGCATAACCAAAGTGGTCATCGCTGAGTGACCGCAGGCGCTGGAGCATCTCGTCGATCTCCGCCTTCCTGGCGATGAAGGCTTCGGTCGCCTTTATATTGCTGGCAGTCGTCATTGCGGTCTCCGCTCTTGATGAACGCATGAATGCTTCACTTCGAACAAAAGCCAAGTTGATAAGCGCGGTATCCGCTTACTTTCTTTGAGGCCCAAAAATCATGGGAGTATCGATCCGCTCACCTCTGCCCCGTCCGCAACGCAACTGAAGGTCATGTAACACACCAAAGAGAACATTAATAGAACAAAAAAAGAAAATTATATTGACCATGTGAAAGCGAGGGGCTATCGAGGCTGGCGCTACGATCGGCACCGCATTATCTGTCCAGTCCATGATCACCGTCGTCATCCCCACCCTGAATGCCGAGACATCGCTTGCAGCGACGCTGACGTCGCTCGTGCCGGGCGCGGTCGACGGTGTGATCCGGCAGGTCGTCATCGTGGACGGCGGTTCGAGCGATCGCACATTGCGGATCGCGGAGGACTCCGGCGCCGATATCGTGCGTTCGGAGCTTGGCCGTGGCCGCCAGTTACAAGCTGGCGCTGCAGCGGCGCGCTTTCCGTGGTTGTTGTTCATTCATGCGGACACCGTGCTGGATACGGGGTGGGAGCGCGAGGTCTCGGCATTCGTGGAGCGCGTCGATGTCGGTCAGCGTCCGTTGTCGGCTGCCGCGTTTCGTTTTGCGCTGGACGACATGGGCTTCCTGCCGCGCCTGATCGAGTTCGGCGTCGCGGTCCGCTGCACGATGTTGCGCTTGCCTTACGGGGACCAGGGGCTCCTTATTCCGCGTCGGCTCTACGATCAGATCGGCGGCTTTAAGCCGTTGCCGTTGTTGGAAGACGTCGATATCGTGTGGCGGCTGGGGCGGAATCGGACACTGATCCTACGCACGGCGGCCGTCACGAGTGCGATCCGCTACAAGCGCGAGGGCTATCTGCGCCGTATCTCGCGGAACCTGACATGCCTGAGCCTCTATCTGTTGCGCGCGCCGTTGCCATGGATCGTTCGCCTTTACGGTGAAAGGCCTGGCTGAATTACCGGACGTATCGCATCTGCGGCACGTCCCAACAAAAAAGTTCCGATGATAGCCTGCACCAGGCTTGGTTTAAGCGCTCGGGCGGTCGCGTAGGAGAAGCAGCAATTTTCAAAATTGGGAGAAGCTCGATGATGCAGATGAACCGCCGCAATTTTGTTCTGTCGGCGACAACAGCAGGCTTGGTATTCGGCCTCGACAAGCCGCTCGAGATCATTCCGTCGGCTCTCGCTCAGGCGGCCGGCGCGCACCCGATGAACCCCAAAGGGGCCTTGTTTCACAAGTTCAAGGTCGGCGGCATCGAGGTCACGACCGTTTACGACGGCGGTATCTACCGCCCGCACGACGCGGCTTTCATCAAGAACGCGTCTATCGATGATACCAAGGCGTCGCTGAAGGCGTCGAACCTCCCCGACGACCGGGTGCCGAACGCCTACACGGTCACATTCGTCACAATCGGCGGCCGCACCTACATGTTCGACAGCGGCAATGGCGTAGGCGGCGCTCCGGGCACCGGTACGCTCGACGACAATATGAAGGCGGCCGGCATCGATGCCTCGGAACTCTCCGCGATCGTCGTCGGCCACTTCCATCCCGACCACATCTTCGGCCTCTATGCGAAGGACAACGCCCCGATCTACGCCAACACCGAGATCATTGTCCCGGAAGCCGAGTACAAATTCTGGGCGGATCCGGCTTCGATCGAAAAGCTTCCGGAAGCCCGTCGCGGTCTTGCCCGCCGGATCCAGGCCACCTTTCCGCAATGGAAGAACATCAAGCAGGTCGCCAACGACAAGGATGCGGTCGCGGGTATTCGCGTCGTCCCGACCCCTGGCCACACGCCGGGACACACGAGCTTCCTCGTCTCGGATGGCGGCGGACAGCTGCTGGTGCTGGGCGACGTGACCAACCTCCCCGCGCTCAACTTACGCAATCCAGGCTGGCACGTAGTGTTCGACCAGGACGCGACGATGGCGGAAGCGACCCGCCGCCGCACTTTCGATCGCGTCGTTGCCGATAAGCTCGTCTGCACCGGATATCACTGGGGCATGCCGGGCGCGGGTACTGTCGCGAAGGACGGCAACGGTTACGCGCTCGTTCCCGTCGCCTGATTTGGCATTTGAGCGAGCCGGCGGAGCGACATGCAGCACGACGCTTGGTCCGCCGGCAAGCCTGCCGAAAGACATCGGTCGCGAAGCACGGACCGCACTTTTGCGCCGCGTCTCGTCGTAATGGTGAAGGAACCGCAGGCAGGGCGCGTCAAGACCCGCCTCGGCCGCCAGATCGGTACGGTCGCGGCGACGAGCTTCTACCGCCATGCAGCGACTGCCGTCCTGCGCCGGTTGTCGTGCGACACGCGCTGGCGGACGTGGCTCTGGGTAGCGCCGGACATCATGGTCTCGAGCCGCTTCTGGCCCGCCGATGTTCCGCGCCGAGCGCAAGGCCGGGGCGATCTCGGCCAGCGGATGCAGCGGATCATGGATTGGCCGGGCCTTGGGCCCATCGTAATCATTGGCACCGACATTCCAGCCATCCGGCCTTGCCACATCGCAGCCGCCTTCAAGGCGCTCGGACGATCGGATGCCGTGCTGGGGCCAACGCCGGATGGCGGCTACTGGCTGGTCGGCATGAAGCGCATCCATTCCATCCCAAAACCATTCACGCGCGTATGCTGGTCGAGCGAGCATGCTCTGGCCGACACCCTATCGAACCCCGCCGGCTCGGGGATAACTCTGGCGGCCTCCCTGGCCGACGTCGACGACGCTACAGACTGGAGCGAGGTTCGCGCTTGGTCCGGCCGTTGCGTACTGCCTACAGCCCTTCGATCGTGACGCGACGCTTCGGCTGTCCGATCTGTTCTCCACAATCCAGCATACGGAGCCGACACATGTCCGCCCATAAGCCCATCGCGCCCGCGGGCGCGTTCTCACAGTGGCCCGCCGGTATGGAAGCCGAGATGCGCGCGAGCCTCATGAACGCCATCGTCGGCTCCACACTCGTCTCCGAGACCGACAAGGTCCGCGTCTGGCATCTGTTGATCCCGGCCGGCAAGCGCTGCGGCTTCCACCGCCACGTGCTCGACTACTTCTGGACGTGCCACACCCACGGTACCGCGCGCGGCTACTACGAGGACGGTAGCATCACCGAATCCGTGCATTTCCCCGGCGATACGCGCCACCTCACCTACGCCAAGGATGAGCACCTCGTGCATTGCGTCGAAAACATCGGCCCGACGGACCTGCTGTTTACCACCGTTGAGTACAAGCAGAGCGCCAACCAGCCGCTGCCCGTGCCCGAGGAAGTACGGCTGAAGCTCCCAGAGGCTGCGTGAATCATCCCTCGTTTCGACATCGATTGACGTTGCCCGAATTCTCCTTAGATTATCTCGACAGCTTGGATGTCTAGCAGCCTGTCGGACTTAACTTGTCCTGGCGGCGGGGCAAGGGCAAGCGTAGAATCAGCGTATTGATTCCTCGCGATGATGGCGGCCGCTCCGATGGACAATTTCCGCGAGATTGACCGCCA
>CAMDMH010000348.1 GCA_945901835.1 Devosia equisanguinis
CCCCCACCACCTGAGGGGAGGAAAACCTGCAACCGAACGATTCGACGAGGCCTCGCCTATCTGCAACCGGGTCTATGACGGTGACCTCGGCGCCGGGAAGGCGGGCGGCGAGATAGGCGACGAGAAGGCCGACGATGCCGGCCCCTACAACTGTGATGCGGTCGGCAGGGCCGGCGCCCGAATCCCACAGTGCGTTCAACGCCGTTTCCATATTGGCGGCAAGCGTGGCGCGGCGCGGGGGTAGGTCGTCGGGGATGGGCACGGCCATGCTGGCGGGGGCCTGGAACACGTCCTGATGGGGATGCAGGCAGAAGACGTTGCGGCCGACGAGTTCCTTGGGGCCGGCTTCAACGATGCCGACGGCGCAATAGCCGTATTTTACTGGGAACGGGAACGATCCCTCTTGCAGTGGCGCGCGCATGCGCTCGCGCTCGAACTCGGGCACGAGGCCGGCGAGAACGAGGCGCTCGGTGCCCCGGCTGACGCCGCTGTACGTGGCGCGGATCTGGACCTTGCCGGGCTCGAGCGGGGGGAGGGGCGCGGGGCGAAGTTCGACCACGCCGGGCCGGACATACCAGAGGCCTCTGGCGACATGGATTCGGCCGGCGGAACGTCTGGTCATGTTGCGTTCAGGCTCACTCATGCATTTCGGCGCGCAATTTGCTATTCCCCGAGGGCAATACCTATCCCATGACCCAGATCATCGACAGTCCGACCTTCCAGGCCAATCGCATGAGCCTTACGACACCGACCGGCTTGCAGGCAAACGCCGAGCTGAGCCGTCGACGCCGCCTCGTCATCGCCCTCAACGTCGTCACCTACGTGGTGATGATGGGGGCTGCCTATGCCGTGATGGACGCGGGGGGCTGGACGCTCGTCGACCGCATCATGTTCGTGTGTTTCGCGCTGGGCCTGCCATGGACCGTGCTCGGCTTCTGGAATTCGGTGATCGGGCTGTGGCTGCTGCACTGGGCCGACCGGCCGATGGAGCAGGTCGCGCCCTATGCGAAGGCGGGTGACGAGCCGACGTCGGTGACGATCAAGACCGCGATCCTGATGACGCTGCGCAACGAGGATCCCGCGCGCGCGTTCCGCCGTCTGCGGACTGTGAAGGAAAGCGTCGACGCCACGGGCTATGGCGACAAATACAGCTATTTCATCCTGTCGGACACCAACAAGGCGGACGTCGGTGCGGCCGAGGAAGCGGCTGCGGAAGCCTGGAAGCGCGAGGTCGGTCCGGAAGCCGCCGAGCGCATCGTCTATCGCCGCCGTACCGACAACACCGGCTTCAAGGCCGGCAACGTCCGTGACTTCTGCGACCGCTGGGGCAACGACTACGAACTGATGCTGCCGCTCGATGCGGACAGCCTGATGTCGGGCGAGGCCATCGTTCGGTTGACGCGCATGATGCAGGCGCATCCGAAGCTCGGCATCCTGCAGAGCCTTGTCGTCGGGATGCCTTCGTCCTCCGCGTTCGCCAGGATCTTCCAGTTCGGCATGCGTCACGGCATGCGCACCTACACGATGGGCCAGAGCTGGTGGACGGCGGACTGCGGTCCGTTCTGGGGCCACAACGCGATGGTGCGCATCAAGCCCTTCAAGGAAGAATGCCACCTGCCGATCCTGCCGGGCGCGCCGCCGCTCGGAGGTCACGTGCTCTCCCACGATCAGGTCGAGGCGACGCTGATGCGGCGCGCGGGCTTCGAGGTGCGCGTGCTGCCGGAGGAGCGCGGGAGCTGGGAGGAAAACCCTCCGACGATACTCGACTTCGCGCAGCGCGACGTGCGCTGGTGCCAGGGCAACATGCAATACGTGAAGCTGCTCGGTCTACCCGGAACGAAGGACTTGGTCCCGGGCTTGTTGCCGATGAGTCGGTTCCAGCTGGTCTGGGCGATTCTGATGTTCATCGGCATCCCCGCGTGGACGCTGATGATCGCGCTCACGCCCATTGCGGCGTGGCAGGTGCAGGGTCTCGACGTTTTCCCGACGACGCTGGCCGCCAGCCTCTATGTGATCTTCTTCCTGATGTACCTGTCGCCGAAGATCGCCGGCCTGATCGATGCGATGCTGACGAAGGGCGGCGTGGCGCGATACGGCGGCCCTGTCCGGTTTTTCGCTTCCGCGGCGATCGAATTGGTGTTCTCGTTCCTGCAGGGCGCCGTCTCGACCATCCGCACGTCGATCTTCATGATCGGTCTCGCGTTCGGCCAGTCGGTCGTGTGGGGAGGACAGTCGCGTGACGCCTATGGGATCTCGTGGCGGACGGCGTGGGACAACCTGTGGCCACAGACGCTGTTCGGCGTTGTCGTGTGCGGGCTGATGTATCTCGTCGAGCCTGCCGTCTTCTGGTGGAGCGTGCCGCTGACGCTGGGCTATCTCGTCGCAATGCCGTTCGCGGTGGTGACTGCGTCGCCGTCGCTGGGTCGCCTGTTCCAGAAACTCGGCCTGTGCGGTATCCCCGAAGACTTCGATGCGCCTAAGGAGGTCGTGGCGGTGCTGAAGGCGGAGTGAGGGTTTCGCCTGATGGTGTGGAACGCGAACGCCCGCGGTCTCTCAGGCAGGCCGCGGGTTTCTTGCGCTTTATACGGTTCAATTCCTTTGGTTTGGAGAGAGCGCCGTGGCGTCCGGCCTAGGCTTCGGCAGCGCTCGTGCGGGGCGCGGGTTTGGCGAAGGCGCGGCGGCGGTGGTGCATGGCGCGGCTGCGCTGTTCGTGTCTGAGCATGAAGGCGCGCGGGCGGTGCTCGCGATACCTGGCCGCGTCGCGAGGTATTGCTCTGCGTTGATGAAATCGGTCGCGAGGCCGGTGGTTTTCAGCTCGGCGACCTTGAGCCAGTGGATCGTGGCGTTCGGGGCCGCGCGCATGATCGGCATTATCGTGGGGGCGATCCCCATGTCGGCGAAGTAGCGGGCGATCTTCCTGTAGGTGCGTTCCTCGGCGGGACCTTCGCGGGTTTCGACCTTCAACAGTTCTTCCTTGATGATCCGCTTTTGGGGGGCAGTTTGCCCGTTGGGCGTTGTGCGTCGCTCGAGGCGGTAGTGCTGACGGATCAGGCGGAGCGTGGAGATCGCCTTGATCTCGTGCAGCCCGACGAGGGTCCACGCTCCGACATACCGGCGGACGCCGCTCGCCAGCACGAACGCGCAGGCCGATGCGCATTTCGAGATGCGCGCTTCGGGTCGGCCGGTCTCGACGCTGCGTGCCGCGAGCGTCCGGCATTCGTTCTTCGTCGCGGTGCACGGTTCGATGACCGTGCGGGTGACGAAGATGTCGAGGCCCCTGGCGCGGATCATGCGGCCGATAGCGAGCGCGGCCTCGACCTCGCCGCCGATGGAGTCGATCAGAATGGACAGCTTGCGCGAGCCGAGCCGCTCGAAGACGTGCCGGAATGCATCGGGGGTCGACTCGTCGATCTGGCCTTGGGCGGCGATCCATTCGGCGCAGACCGGCTGGCAACCAGCAACGGCGCTGCGGACCACGGTAACTTTCATCGGATTGGGAGGCACAGCCGATTCGCGCTGAGCCGCGGCTCCCTCCTGCAGGTGGCGCTGGGCTTCCTGTTGCGCCCGGGCCGTCATGGCGGTCGTTCCGACGGCGCCGAGAGTGCCGAGCGCGACGATCAGGCAGGGAATGAATCGCATGCGGAGTTCCTTCGACTGTGCGGCGTTCAGTCCTTGCCGGTCTGGAGACCCAAGACGAGTCGGTGGAGTATGGCGAGGGGCGGGGGGCTGATCGCTGTGCGCAAGTCGAAGGCGGCGAAGCCGGTCGGGGCGTGGATGGCCGGCGTCGCTGGTCCCCTGAAACACCGGTATCGTCAATCAAAAAGTCCCTCGCCACTGGTGTGGTGAGGGACTTGCCGTCTTTGCTGTTTGTCAGCGCCGCGAGGCGCTGGTGCATCAGGCGTGGTAGTTGCCGTACTTCTCGAGGTTCTTCTTCTGGGCGTCGTTGCGCGGGGGCAGCTTGAAGAGGCGTGCCGCGGTGCCGCCGAGGATGTTGTGCTTGGCTTGTTCCGAGAGCCACTTGCGATCGTAGATCGTCGAGGGGAGGTCGAAATCCCAATGCGGATAGTCCGACGCATAGAGAAGTTGCGTCTCCGCATTCATGATGCGGAACGTCTCCTGCAGCGCCTGCTCGTCGACGACTTCCATCGGCTGCGTCGAATAGAACATATCGCGCATGTAGTCCAACGGCATCTTCTTCAGAAGCGGTGCCTCGGACGGACGCAGCAGGTATTCATGATCGAGCTTCTGCATAACGAACGGGATCCAGGCCAGGCCCGCCTCGATCCACATCACCGGGAGCTTGGGGAAACGCTCGCCCATGCCGTTCACGACCCAGTTGGTGCAGTGGAGGATGTTGTACCAGCTGAAGCCCAGGGCATGCGCTGACAGGAAACGGTTGCAGCTCTGGAAGGTGTGATCGCCCCAGGCCGGACCGGAGTGGAACGACAGCACGAGACCGCGCTCCTCGATCGCACGATAGGTCTTCATGTAATGGTTCTCGTACACCCCGACCTTGGGACGAACGGTCGTCACCATGAAGCCGCCCACGCCCTTGCGATGGCCGAATTCGCAGACCTGCCGATAGGCGGCGTCGGGATCGTTGAAGGGGAGGCACAGCATCGAGAAGAACCGGCCGCCGGATTCCGGTATGACCTTCTCGGTCAGCCAGCGATTGTAGGCCCAGCACAGCTCGGCTTCCATTTCCTTCTGTGGGTGCAAGCCGATCGTCAGCATGCCCGTGGGGAACAGGCAGGAGTAGTCGACGCTCATCGCATCCATCCAGCGATGGCCGATCTGGACGTCACGGTGTTCCTT
>CAMDMH010000349.1 GCA_945901835.1 Devosia equisanguinis
GGTCTTGAGGGTCGAGGGGTGAAGTCACTCCAACCTCGAAGACCATGAGCACCCCAATGAGCACGACGACTGCAAGTCATACAACCGCAAGCGCCAAGCCCATCAGCCCGCTTCGCCGCCGCATGATCGAGGGCATGACTGTCCGCGGCTTCGTCGAGAAGACGCAAAGCGATTACATCCGTCACGTTACGAACCTCTCAACGTTCCTCGTGCCCTCGCTCCCCTCTGCGACGGCGGAGGATCTCCGCTCGTTCCAACTGCACCAGCGCAAGACCGGCGTTGGTCCGCCGACGATGAACAGCGCGGTGGCCGCGTTTCGGTTCTTCTTCAACGTGACGCTGGAGCGGCCGGAGGCATTGCGACTGCTCCGGCTGGTGCAGCAACCTCGCCGGCTGCCCAACGTACTATCGATGGAGGAGGTAGCGCTGCTTCTGGAGGCGGCCAGAGGCGCGAAGTACAAGGCCGCGCTCGGCCTCGCGTATGGAGCGGGGCTGCGGGTGTCGGAGGTTGCACGCCTGAAGGTATCCGACATCGATTCGACGCGCATGCTGCTGCGGATCGAGCAGGGCAAGGGTCGGAAGGATCGCAATGCGATGCTGTCGCCGCGGCTGCTGGCGCTTCTGCGGGAGTGGTGGAAGGTCGAGCAGCCGGCGATCTGGCTGTTCCAGGGGCGCGATCCCTTGCAGCCGCTGACGACCAAGTCGGTGTACCGGGCGGTGGTGGAAGCGGCCGATGCGGCCGGCATCAAGTCGCGGGTGTCGCCGCATACGTTGAGGCACAGCTTCGCCACACACCTGCTGGAGCAAGGCGTCGATATTCGCGTGATCCAGGTGTTGTTGGGGCACGCGAAGTTGGACACGACGGCACGCTATGCGCAGGTGGCGACCAAGGTGCTGCGCGAGGTGACGAGCCCGCTCGATCTACTGACACCTTTGCTTCCAACGGAGAACAAGCCGCAGTAGTCGGCGACAAGTGTGTCCCGGCAAACGCTGGAGATTGCGGATATCTTCCGCGATCACGGTCCCGCATGGCGTCGTTCCATGCGGGGCCACATTACACACGCGCAGATAAAGGTGATGAGCGCGATCGAGGGCTGCCGCACGGCAGCCCTCGGAGGATACGTTGCGTGCTGTGCGAACCCGGCCTGCGGGCACACGACCATCTCCTATTGCAGCTGTCGCAATAGGCATTGCCCCGGGTGTCAGGGCAGCCAGGCCCATGAGTGGCTGGAGGCGCGCAAGGCCGAGCTGCTGGAGGCGCCGTACTTCCACGTCGTGTTCACGCTGCCGCCACGCATCGGCGCCATCGCATTCCAGAACAAGGCCGTGATCTACGACCTCTTGTTCAAGGCGAGTGCCGAGACGCTGCTCACCATCGCGGCCGATCCCAAGCGTCTGGGCGTCAAGATCGGGTTCACCTCGGTGCTGCACACCTGGGGCAGCGCGATGACGCATCACCCGCACGTGCACATGATCGTGCCAGGGGGAGGACTGTCACCGGACGGAGCAAAGTGGATCAGCAGCACGGAGGACTACCTGCTGCCGGTGCCGGTACTGTCGCGGATGTTCCGCGGCAAGATGCTGGCGATGCTGAAGGCGGCGCACGCCGCCGGCCGCCTGCAGTTCTTCGGCGAACATGCCGACCTCTCCGACAAGGCTGCCTTCAAGGCGTGGCTGGAGCCGCTCTACACGACCAAGTGGCACGTCCATGCCAAGCGGCCATTCGCCGGCCCCAGCCAAGTGCTGGCCTATCTCGCGCGCTACACTCATCGCGTCGCGATCTCCTCCAGTCGGCTGGTGTCGGCCGACGTGACCGGCGTGACATTCAAGTACAAGGATTACCGGGTCGAAGGCCCGGAGCGTTACAAGACGATGACAGTAGCGCCCGGCGAGTTCATCCGCCGGTTCCTGCTGCACGTGCTGCCGAAGGGGTTCCATCGGATCCGGCACTACGGCCTGCTGGCGAGAAGCCGGACCAAGGCCGAGACGCTGGCACGGGCGCGTGAGTTGATTGCAATCGCGACGCCGGCACAGCCGCCTCGATCGACGAAGCCGGAACAGCCATCGGGTGACGCCGAGGCGCCCGACAAGCCGGTCCATCCCTGTCCGTGCTGTGGTGGCCGCATGGTCATTATCGAGTTGTTCGAAGCTGGCTCGACGCCGCGAAACAAGCCGACCGTGCCGGCGAAGGTGATCCGGATCGACACGTCATGATCGCGCGCACGCCCGTTTCGCCCGTGAATGCTGCTCGCCTATGCTGCTGGTCGATGACCGGCAACGATGGCGCTCGGCCCGATCGACCAATGATGGCATCGCAAGGACACCGTTTGAGCCTGCAAGATCGGAGTCCTGAGCACGGAGTGGCATCGAAACAGGTGTCAGTGCTCGACTACACAGGTGCCGCCAGCTTCAAAAAGCCGGCGCTGGACCGACACCGCCAGCGAAATCCCCATAGCCCCCGCTGAGACGGGTGCCCCACTCCCCGCGACTTCGTTCCCTGGCGGCTTTCGAACGCCGGCCCGGTCGTGCGCGTGGTGAGGTGCGTGGGGGGCCGGCGTCCGAAACCCGTCACAACAGGGTGCTGTCCATTCTTTGACGCGCTTTACGCGCCATCCTCCGCGTGCACGGGAATGCCGATCTGCAACGCCAGACCAAGCTCATCGGCAAAAAACCAGCCCTCGGCTATTTTCCCGCCCTCGAAGCGCATCGCGCAGTATTCCAGCATCTCCACTGTCTTGCCGGTCGCGGGCATGCCGTAGAGCGGGCCGACATGGCGGGCACGCAGTGTGAAGGCGCACCAGAGCCGGTTGCCCTTCACGACGATGTCTTCTATTTCGTCAAAACGGCCTTCCAGCGCGCCGTGGTCGAGTTCTTGACCCGGCGTGCCGCGCAGCTCGGGCAGATGCACGATGCCGCGCCGGTTCCCCTTGTAATTGGCGGTCTGGTAGAGCTTGCGTTCGCTGGGCTTTGCGATCTTGTAGCGCAGAAAGCAGTCGAGGTTGGCCCGTTCTTCGGCGGAGAGTTCTTCTGCGGTGAGATCGCGGCCGGAGCGATGTCCTGGGGCAAGCTTGGTGACGACGCTTTTCAATTGGCCGTAGTCGGTTCCGGGTTTTTGGCGATCGGCAGCGGCTGTCATCAGACCGCCGACGCTGGCTGCAACTGAAGGCGTCGCAGCCAAGCTTGCGCCGCCCGAGACGTGAGGGACCGTCACGCCGATACCAATCTGCTTGCAGATCGACACTTCGTCACCGAGGAACCAGCCCTCCGCGAGCTTTCCCGCCTCGTAGCGCAGAACGCACATCTCGGTGATCGCGAGCTGCTTGTGGGTGGCGGGTTGGCGGTAGATCGTGCCGATATGTCTGGCGTGCAGCGTGAACACAGACCACAGGCGGTCCCCCTTCACGATCACGTCCTCGATCTCGTCGAAGCGGCCTTCGAGCGCGGAGTGGTCCATCTCCTTGCCGCCGGTCCCGGTCATCGCCGGCAAGTGGATGAAGCCACGGCGATGCAGCGTGAAAGTGGGAGTATGGAATGGCGCGCGTTCGTGCGGCTGGATCGTTTTGTAGTGGAGGTAAGCCTCGAGATTGGTGCGTTCCTCCGCCGTCAGCTCGGCGTTGCCGCGTTGCCGACTCGCGCCTGTCGCGACGAGCGACTTGAGCGCGCCATAGTCGGCGCCCGGCGCCTGCCTCCGCCGTGCGGGGCCAAGAAAATCGATTGTGGTCATATGGGCTCCAGCGAGACGCGATGAGGCTCTGGGTGGGGTGCGCGAATTATTTCGGCGGAAGCATGGTGAAGCCGGCTACGTCGATCGGCGCAGGCACCATCCCGTACTTGTGCATCGCGTCCGCGATCTCCTGGATCTGCTCGGGCGCGGTCGGCGGCGAGAGATACTTCGGCAGCGTGATCCGGCGGACTTGCGCGACGTCCTGCTTGAGCGCGGTTGCGACTGTCGCATAGACGAGGTCGGGGCTTGCGGTGGCGGCGGCTGCCGCCGTTCCGATCGCGCGCTGGATCGCGGCGATGGTGCCCGGGTTCTTGGCCGCAAAGTCCTTGTGCACGATGAGGCTGCCGCCGAGCGACTGGCCGATGTTGTACTTGGGATCGAGGATGCTCCAGATCACCCGACCGCCGAACTGGCTGATCATCTGCAGCCGGTAGGGGTCGAACATGCAGCTGGCGTCGACCCGCTTGGCACCGAACGCGGCGACCTGATCGGGCGGGGAGATCTGGGTAAATTTCAAATGGTCCTTTGCCAGGCCGTGGATATCGAAGGCCCGGCGCAGCGCCAGTACGCACATCGAGTTGGGTGCGATCACCGAGACGGACTTGCCCTTGAGGTCCGCAATCGACTTGGCGGCTGAATCGCCGTGCACGATCAGATCCCACATCGAATCGCGATCGGTGACGGCGATCATCCGCAATGGCGCGCCCCGGGCGTAGGGCATGAGCATGGTGGCGACGCCGCCATAAACCATCTCGGCCGACCCGCCGATGATGTTGTCCGTGATCAGGCCAGCGGCGAGATCGCGTTGGATCTGGATCTCGATCCCTTGCTCCTTGTCAAATCCCTTGTCCCGCGCGATCCACACCAGCGACGAGCCTGCCGATGGCACCGCGACGAAACGGATTGCCTTCGTCTCGGGAGCCTGCGCATGCGCGAGAGTCGTCGCCCCGATCACGGCCGTCGCTATCGAAGCGAGCAGAGTGGCACTGCGGCTTACCTTTGTCTGCATGGAACGTCTCCTCATTGTAGTTTTCTATCGTTGTGCCGTTTCGTCAGGTGTTGGCTCTGTTGGGTGT
>CAMDMH010000350.1 GCA_945901835.1 Devosia equisanguinis
GACCACCCGCAACCGATCCGCCTTTCGGCGTTTTGCAAGAGGCTCCGATGAAATCACTTCAGGAGTTCGGGCCGCCGGTAGACGTCGTGACCGTAGTCATGACCGACCTTGAACTTCATGCCCAGGCGCACGACGTCCTGCGAGCCTTCGATCGAGGCCCGTGCACCCGCGAAGTTGGCGAAATCCCAGCCGGAAGTATCGCTGTGGAGATATTCGACAAAGCCGATGCCCCAACCCATGTCGTACTCCATGCCGGCGCCGTAGACGAAGCCGCCGAGTGTACCATACTTCTTATTACCGCCGCCGGAACCTGCGGCCGTGGCCAAGCCGTTCAACTTGTATTCCGCGCCCAACATGCTGTAGCCGGCCGTCCCATAGACCATGAACGAGAGATGCACGACGTAACCGAGTCGCGCACGCGCGGTGCTGAAGAAGTCGATGCCATAGTTTTCTTGCGTCCCCGGCCGCGACCTCGCGCCGCCGTCGTCGAAGGACGCATCGACCTCCGCACCGATGACGAACGAGCCCAACCGCAGATCGTAACCCGCCGACAGACCGACGCCGAGACCGTTTGGCGAAGCCGAGAACCTCGACGTATCCCCACCGACCGGAGTCTGCGCGATATCGTAGTCGATGAAGGACCCTTGCAGGAACACGCCGAAGCGTACCAGGCCAGACCCATCCCAGTTCTGCGCGTGCGCTTTCTCGACCGTGCTACCCGCAAGAAGGGCAAAAGCACCCGCAATAATACTGACAAACCATCGAGCCGCCATTGCCACGCCTCCTGTTGCAGGGTCCGACGCCCATCCTGACGGCCCGAATCGTTCGTGTATCAGTTAGCAACAGCTTAACTTGCTTGCCAAGGCACTCGGCGCGGATTGTACCCAATCCCCACAGCGCCCGTTGCACGACGGTCGCTCGACCAAAAAACCACTTGCGAATCGCTCTGCTACTTTGCGGGTGGGGTCCACTTGGTGCGCATCGTGACCAGCTCTTCCGCCGCTGAAGGATGCAGCGCCATCGTGGCATCGAAGTCGGCCTTCGTCGCGCCCATCCGCATCGCAATCGCGGCGAGCTGAACCATTTCTGCAGCATCCGGACCGAGGACGTGGCAACCCAGTACCCTGCCGCTGAGTTGATCGACGACAAGCTTCATCAGCATGCGCTCGGCCCGCCCCGACAGCGTCCCCTTCATCGGCCGGAACTGCGCCTTATAGAGGTCGATCTCCCCGCCTAAACCTGCCAGCGACGGATACCGCGCCCTGATGAGTTGGGGATCGCGGGCCTCGGCTTCCGTTAAACCGACCGTGCCGATCTCCGGCGTCGAGAAGACGCCCGTCGGGATCATGTCGTAGGACGTGGACCAGCTCTGCTTGCCGAATACGCTGTCGGCAAACGCGTGGCCTTCGCGGATCGCGACCGGTGTCAACTGCACCCTGTTGGTGACGTCACCCACCGCGTAGACGTTCGCGACATTGGTGCGCGATGCAGCGTCGACGCCGATCCCGCCATTCTTCGCCAGCGCAACGCCGGCCTTCTCCAATCCAAGGCCTTTCACGTTCGGCACGCGGCCCGTCGCGAACATTGCAGCGTCCGCTTCGAGAACAGTCCCGTTGCTCAGAGCCACCGACAGTCCGCCCGAGTTCTTTTCGATCCGTCGGATCGTGGTACCGGTGACGATCCGGATACCGCGGCGCGCATACTCCTCTGCCAGTGAGGTGCGCAGATCCTCGTCGAACCCGCGCAAGAAACGCTCACCGCGATAGACGATCGAGACCTCGCTGCCCAGGCCCGCGAAGATCCCGGCGAATTCGACAGCTATATAGCCGCCGCCGTAGATCACGACGCGCTTGGGCTGCTCCTTTAGATGAAACGCTTCGTTGGACGTGATTGCGTGCTCGATGCCGGCAATCCCCTGGCCCGCATCGTCACCCATCGACGGCCAGCCGCCCGTCGCGAACAGGATCTTGTCTGCCGTGACGACGCGGTCGGCGCTGGCGAGGCGAACGCTGTTTGGCCCTTCCAGCACGGCACGCGTCGCGTGGATGTCGACGCCCGCCCTTTCCAGGTTCGCGCGATAAAGACCTTCCAGGCGCGCGATTTCCTTGTCCTTATTGGCGATGAGCTTCGCCCAGTCGAACGTCGTCGCACCGACCGTCCAGCCGAAGCCGGCGGCGTCCTCGAACTCGTCGTGAAAACGACTGGCGTAGACGAGCAGCTTCTTGGGCACACAGCCGCGGATCACACACGTGCCGCCGACCCGGTATTCCTCGGCGATGCCGACTTTTGCACCATGTCCGGCTGCGATCCGAGCGGCCCTCACGCCGCCGGAACCAGCGCCGATCACGAACAGGTCGTAGTCGTACTTCGCCATCGAATTGAACCTTTGGATATTGACCCGTGAACGTGTCCGATATTCGAAGCCGCTGCCGAACAGTGCGGCCTGCCTGCGTTTCTAATCTTCGTCCTCGTCGAGCGGCCCGATCACCTCGACACCGCCGGCCGCAGCCAGGAAAGCCATGTCGGCGAGCCCGAGAAACAGGCCATGCTCGACCACGCCGGGGATAACGCCCAGCGCGTCGGACAGGATTTCCGGCTCCAGGATCTCGACGAAAGCGCAATCCAGGATGAAATTGCCGTTGTCGGTCACGAACGGCGAACCGTCTCGGTTCATCCGCTGCGTGATATCGCCGAAGCAACCGGCGTCCTCCGCCTGATCCTTGATGTGCAACCGCGTCGAGGCGAGCCCGAACCGCACCACCTCGACCGGCAAGGGGAACCGCCCCAGGCATTCGACGAGCTTGCTCTTGTCGGCGATCACCACCATCCGCTCGGACGCGGCAGCGACGATCTTCTCGCGCAACAAGGCCCCGCCACCGCCCTTGATCAGGCGGAGTTCGTGGTCGACCTCGTCAGCCCCGTCGATCGTCAGATCTAGGCGCGGCGTTTCTTCCAGCGTCGTCAGCCGGATACCGAGCCGTTCGGCCTGTGCCCGCGTCGCCTCCGAGGTCGGAACGCAGATGACGTCGAGGCCCTTGGCAACGCTTTCCCCCAGCAGATCCACGAAATGCGCCGCCGTGGAGCCCGTACCAAGGCCGAGGCGCATGCCCGGCTCCACCAGCTCCAGCGCCCGCGCCGCCGCCGCCCGCTTCAAATCATCCGCGCTCATGGTCCGACCTGCTTCCCCGGCTGTCTGATGAATTGGGACGACATAAGCCCGCAATGAAGGCATGACAACACGGCGAATGATCCCTTATCAGGGGCCGCGCCGACCCCTGCCTGCTGGAAACCCGATATGAATCCTATCACGGTGGTCTTCGATCTCGACGGAACCCTGGTCGACACCGCGCCCGATCTGATCAATGCGGCGAATCACGTACTCGCCGGGATCGACCTCCCGGCAGTGCCACAGGCCGTCTTGCGCCCGTTCATCAGCATCGGCTCGCGGCGGATGATCGAGGAGGGGCTCGCTTTCCACGGGCGAACGCTCGATGCCGCCCGGATCGACGCGATGTGGAAGACGTTCCTGGCCTACTATGCCGACAACATTGCCGTGGACAGCCGCCCCTACCCGCATGTCGAAGCCGTCCTGGAAGACCTCCAAAGGCAGGACTTCAAGATCGCGGTTTGCACCAACAAGATGGAAGCGCTGTCGCGACGCCTGCTCTCGGCGCTCGACATGGAACATCGCTTCGCCGCGATCTGTGGGCGCGATACGTTCCCCGTGTACAAGCCGCATCCCGATCATCTGGTCGGTACGATCACGGCTGCCGGCGGGGTTCCCACTCACGCCGTCATGGTCGGCGACAGCGACACCGACGTCTCGACCGCGAAGGCCGCAGGCGTGCCGATCATCGGCGTCGGATTCGGCTATACCGAAATACCCATGCATCGCCTGGAACCCGATGAGTTGATCGGGCATTATCGGGAGTTCGGCGCCGCGCTGCACCGCCTGCGAAATCGCTGAACGCTCAGCAATCACCCGGCGCTTGTTGCGACCGCGCCATTGTCCCGAGCTAAGATGCCGTTACCAGCGAGGCGGCACGCGGAGGCCACAATCATGGTCCACCACAGCTTCGGGGATTACGGCAGTTCCGGCGGCCGGCCCCGCAATTTCACAGCCTGGAGATGCCGATGAGACCGCTCGTTGCTGCCTGTTGTGCGGCGTTCCTGACGGCCACCGCCTGCGCTGCCGAGGAAGCGCCTCAGAACCAGATCACCAAGCCGCTCGCGCTCGTTCTGCCCGTCAACACCGACGACTGCCTCAAGACGCTGGAGGCCGTACTCGAACACGCGCTCGGCGCCGATCTGCT
This sequence comes from Devosia equisanguinis, assembly GCA_945901835.1. Lineage (GTDB taxonomy): Bacteria > Pseudomonadota > Alphaproteobacteria > Rhizobiales > Hyphomicrobiaceae > CAMDPA01. The sequence goes on from CAMDMH010000350.1 coordinate 4,314, forward strand.
GGACCATCAGCTCGACGAAGCCGAAGGCCGGTTCGAGCAGCTCGAAACCGCCTGCATCGACGGCCGCTTTCCCGAAGCCCTCGATCACGCCCAAGCGATCGAAAAACTCGTGTCCATGAACAAGTAGCCAAGGCGCTAGGGGCGCGGGTCGTCGCCCGCTTCTGACGTTCCTCTACCGCCCCTGGCGCAGTCGCTCCAGAAGCTCGTAGCTCGGATAGGCGTCGGCAGGAAAGCCCAGTTTCTGTTGGGCCTGCCGGATCGCGGTGCGGGTCGCCACCCCGAGGCGGCCATCGGGCACGCCGACATCGCTGCCGCGCCGTGCCAGCAGGATCTGCATTTCCTTCACGCCGTTCGCATCGACCACCTGCACAGGTGCACGCCCCGCATTGAGCAGCGGCGCACCTGCTATCCGGTTCGCGAGATAGGCCGCGGTCGTGGCGTAGTTGAGCGACTTGTTCCACTC
>CAMDMH010000351.1 GCA_945901835.1 Devosia equisanguinis
TCAAACAGGCCGACGTCATCATCGAGCGCGAGTTCCGCACGCAGGCGACCCATCAGGGCTACATCGAGCCGCAGGCCTCGATCGCGAACTATACCGACGGCGGCGTGACCGAGGTGTGGACGGCGACGCAGGGCCACTTCGTGATGCGCTCGCAGATCGCGAAGCTGCTCAACATGGACGTGTCGAAGGTTAAGGTGACGCCGACCGAGCTCGGCGGCGGCTTCGGCGGCAAGAACAACGTCTATCTGGAACCGCTCGCGGTGAAGCTGTCGCAGAAGGCGCGGCGGCCGGTGAAGATGGTGATGACGCGCGACGAGGTGTTCCGTGCGACGGGGCCGACCTCGGGCACGCACATCAAGATCAAGATGGGCGCGACCAAGGACGGCAAGCTGGTCGCGGGGCAGGCCACGCTCGACTATCAGGCCGGATGCTTCCCGGGCTCGTCGCTGCCGCTGTGCGCGGTGACGGTGTTCACGCGCTACGACCTCGCGAACGTGCTGGTCGTTGGCAATGACGTCGTGTGCAACCGGCCGAAGGTCGCTGCCTATCGCGCGCCGGGTGCGCCGATGGTGGCGTTCGGCGTGGAAACGGTGGTCGACGAGATCGCGGAAAAGCTCGGCATCGATCCGATCGAGTTCCGGCTCAAGAACGCTGCAAAGGAAGGCACGCAGACGCACTTCGGGCCGAAGCTCGGGCCGATCGGCTACATCGAGACTCTGAAGGCCGCGCAGGCGCATCCGCACATGAACGCGCCGCTGGGGCCGAACCAGGGACGCGGCATTGCAACCGCGTTCTGGTTCACGATCGGCATGGAGACGTCGGCGACGCTCAACATCAACGAGGACGGTACGGCGTCGCTGATCTACGGCACGGTCGATGTGACCGGTGGTGGACGCGCGGCCTTGTCGATGATCGTCGCAGAGGAGCTTGGCGTTCCGCACGAGCGTGTGCGCGCGGTGCCGAGCGATACGTCGTCGCTCGGGTTCAACTTCATGACGGCTGGCAGCCGCGGCACAGCTGCCGGCAGCATGGCTGCGGTGAAGTGCGCGCGCGATGCGATCACTCGCATGATCGATGTCGCCGCGAAGAAGTGGAACGTGAAGCCCGATCAGGTGGTGTGGGAGGACGGGCATGCCCGCCCCGCCGGCGCCAATGTCGGCGACTTCAAGCCTTTGTCGGTGGCCGATATCGCACGTGAGGCGGCGTGGTACGGCGGTACGATCGCGGGACATGCCGAGATCAACGTCGTGGGCCAAGGGCCGGGCTTCGGCACGCACATCTGCGACGTGGAGGTCGATCGGGCGACAGGTGCCGTGAAGGTGCTGCGTTACACGATCGTGCAGGACGCGGGCAAGGCGGTTTATCCGGAGTTCGTGCGTGGACAGTGGCATGGTGCTGCCGCACAGGGCATCGGCATGGCGCTCAACGAAGAGTATATCTACAACAAGGAAGGGCGGCTTACGAACCCCGGCTTCCTCGACTATCGCGTGCCGGTGGCCTCGGATCTTCCCAAGCTCGACGCCGAGATCGTGGAGGTGCCGAATCCGCTGCACCCTTATGGCGTGCGGGGCGTCGGCGAGGTGCCCATCATTCCGCCGATCGCGGCGATCGCCAACGCGATCTACAACGCGACGGGGGTGCGAATTCGTGAGCAGCCGATGTCGCCGCCGCGGGTACTGAAGGCGCTGCAGGGCGCGCCGAGCAAGGTCGCGGCGGAATAGAGCCTCCCCTTGGTCTTGGCCGAATACGATCGGCGCTCCCTCAGGAATGTGGGGGCGCTTTTCGTTTTCCGGTCACTCGCCGTGTCCCGTATCGCTGCCCATCGTCGCGATGGCAGCGAGGGCGGAGAACATCCGCTTGTGCATCAGTGGGCCGATACGATCGACGATGCGGCTCTCGTGCTGCTCGGCGGCGCGATGCAGTTTGCGCATCAGCGTCTTGCCGGGATCGGTCAGGAACAGCGCGTAGCTGCGCCGGTCGCCCGGAGTTGCAGCGCGCCGGATGAGGCCACGCTTCTCGAAAGCATCCACCATCGCGACGAAGTTGGTCTTCTTGATGCCGAGAGCTTCGGCGACCTTGGTCTGGCTGAGGCCGGGGTTCTGCTCGATGACGGTCAGGACAGAATACTGGCCCGGACGGATGTCGTATCTCGCGCAGGCAGCGATGAAGTCCTCGAAGATAGCGAGCTGGGCGCGGCGCAGGATGTAGCCGAGGCGCTCGGCGAGCGGGCCGTGATCGACATGATGGGGTTCGGTATCGGCTGGAGGAAGCTCTTTGGCGCGGCGCGCGGCCGGCTTCGCGTCGAACCCGGGTGTATGGTGTCCGGCGGCGGTGAAGTCGATTCTGGTCGACGGCTTTGTCGAGAGCTTGCTCATGCGGATCCTGCTTCGCCGCTCGCGCATTGTTCCGGCGCGGTCTCGGCCACGTTCAGACTAAGAAGCAAGTTGACACTTTTCAATCGTTATGTTGGATAACCATTATAGAATTGAAGTTCGTGAGCGTGCGATGTCCGGGATCAACCGGATGCGCAGAATGACGCAACAACGAATGCCCGATCGAATATCGGGCCGGCACGTAATGGGAGCGGAACATGTCGTCCTTCATTCGAATCCTGATGTCTGGCGTTGCGGCGTGCGCGATCGGCGCAACGTCGGCGGCTGCCCAGATCAATGTCGGCATCACCGTATCGCAGACGGGGCCGGCTGCTGCACTCGGCCTTCCGCAGAAGAATACCGTCGCGCAGTTGCCCAAGGAAATGGCGGGGCAGAAGATCGAGTACATCGTGCTCGATGACGCGACCGATCCGACGAAGGCAGTTGCGAACGCACGTAAGATGATTGCGGAAAACAAGATCGACGTGCTGATCGGGTCATCGGCGACGCCCGCGACGCTCGCGCTGGTCGATGTCGCGGCAGAGACGAAGACGCCCTATTGCGGCATGGTGCCGACCAAGGCGGTCGTCAACCCGATGGACGACAAGCGGCGCTGGGTGTTCAAGGCGCCGCAGGACGACGCGATCATGGCCGAGGCGCTCGCCGATCATATGGTGGCGAACGGCATCAAGTCGGTCGGCTTTCTCGGGTATACGGATGGCTACGGGCAGGGCTGGCTCGACGAGGTCAACGTCGTGTTCCCGAAGAAGGGGATCAAGGTCGTCGCGACCGAGCGGTTCCAGCGCACGGACACGAGCGTGACCGCGCAGGGGCTCAAGATTCTGTCGGCCGATCCGGACGCGGTGCTGATCGTGGCGTCCGGCACGGTCGCGGTGATGCCGCACAAGACGCTGAAGGAGCAGGGCTTCAAGAAGCAGATCTATCAAACGCACGGCATATCGACGATGGAGTTCGTGCGCGTCGGCGGCAAGGATGTCGAGGGCACGATCTTCCCGGCTGGCCCCGTGGTCGTCGCCAATATGCTGCCGGACAGCCACCCCACCAAGAAGGCGGGTCTAGCCTATATCAAAGACTACGAAGCCAACAACAAGACGCCGTTCGCCGGGTTCGGTGCGCATCTGGCCGATTGCGCCACGCTGATGCTCGCGGGCGTGCAGCCGGCGCTCGCCAAGGGCAAGCCGGGGACTGCCGAGTTCCGTTCGGCGATCCGCGACGCGGTCGAAACGTCGAAGGAAGTCGTGGGAACGCACGGCGTCTATTCGTTCTCGCCGACCAATCATGCCGGGCTCGACAAGCGCAGCCGCGTGCTGATCAAGGTCGAAGGCGGCAAGTGGGTTCTGTTGCCCGAAACGAAGTAAGCTGGCGCGGGATGGCGCTACCCGTGCCATCCCGTCTTCCGGCTCGCGGGTGATGTCTCGCGGACTCTTCGACTGGAACTTCTCCCATGTCTGCTGCGTGCTCATCGGAGGGGCGGCGTGAACGCGACGATTGCGCTCTTCCTCGCTCAGGACGGGATCATCAACGGTGCGATCTACGCGCTACTGGGTGTGGCCCTCGTTCTCGTGTTCGCGGTTACGCGCGTCATCTTCGTGCCGCAGGGCGAGTTCGTCGCGTGGGGCGCGCTGACGGTCGCTGCGCTCGAGGCGGGCACGGTTCCGGGGACGGCGTGGCTGCTCGCTGTGCTCGGTATCTCTGCTGCTGTGGTCGAGATACTGCGTGAGCGACACGAGATGACGGTCGCGAAGGTCGCGACGTCGATCGTTCGCGATGTTGCGGTGCCGCTCGGCTTGCTGGGGATCGTGATCTGGACCGCGCCGATGAAGCTCGGTCTCGTGTTCTATGTCGTGACGACGCTGGTGCTGCTCGTGCCGATGGGGCCGCTGCTGTATCGGCTCGCCTTCCAGCCCCTGGCGGATGCGCCGGTGTTGGTGCTGTTCATCGCCTCGATCGGCGTGCACTTCTCGCTGCTGGGATTGGGTCTCGTGTTCTTCGGTGCCGAGGGCATTCGCAATACGCCATTTCTCGACATGTCGTTTCCGCTCGGCCCGATGATGGTGAAAGCACAAAGCATCTGGATCGTCGTGGTCGCGCTGATGCTGCTCGCGGGGCTCTATGCGTTCTTCGAGAAGACGCTGCTCGGCAAGGCGCTTCGGGCGACGGCGGTGAACCGGCTCGGCGCACGCCTCGTCGGCATCCCCGTTCGATCGACGGGGCGTATCGCATTCGCGCTCGCGGCTGCCATCGGTGCGGTGTCCGGTATTCTTATCGGGCCGCTGACGACTATCTACTACGACTCCGGCTTTCTGATCGGCCTCAAGGGTTTCGTCGCCGCGATCATCGCGGGGCTTGCTAGCTATCCGCTGACGGCGCTCGCGGCGC
>CAMDMH010000352.1 GCA_945901835.1 Devosia equisanguinis
TGGCGGAAGCCATCATCCGCACCGAGCAGCAGGTCGTCGTCTGCTGGGAAGACGGGCAGGAATTGCGCGTCGTCACGCATTCGCTGACGAGCGTAAAGGGGCTGCCTGCCGATCACCACGACCTGCTCCGGTTCGGGACCTGGCTCTCGGCGCCGTCGGCCGAAGAACTCAAAACGAACCTCGACCGGCTGTTCGCGAAGGGGCAGCCGTTCAGCCTGCTGCTCAAGACCGCCGCGGGCGCGCATCTGGAAGCCGACGGCAGGGCTGCCGGCACGCACGCCGTAATGCGCCTGCGCGACGTCGCCACCTACAAGAGCGAACTCGTCCGCATGATCGACCAGCACGGCGCACTGGCCGACGAGCTCAAGGCGGGGCGCACGCTGCTCGACGCCATTCCCATGCCGGTGTGGCTGCGCGGCCAGGACGGCGCGATCCAGTGGGCCAACGCGGCCTACATCGCCGCGGTAGAGGCCAAGACGCTCGCCGAGGTGAAGGAGAAGCAGTCCGAACTGCTCGAGCAGAGCCATCGCAAAGCCGTTGCGAACGGCCTCGCCCGCAGCCTGCATTTCCGCCGCCGTCTGCCGCTCATCATCGACGGCGAGCGGCGCGCCCACGACGTGATAGTGACCGCCAGCGAGCGCTCGACCGCGGCCATCGCCGTCGACGTCGCCGCGCTGGAAAAGGCCGAGAGCGAGATCAACCGCCAGATCTCGACCTACGACCGCACGCTCGATCGCATCCGCACGGGCGCTGCCGTGTTCGACAAGGACCAGCGCCTGACGTTCTTCAACGAAGCCTTCCGCAAGCAGTTCGGCCTGGAAGCCGACTGGCTCGAGGGCAAGCCCAGCAACGGCGAGATTCTCGACCGGTTACAGGAGCTGTCGCGGCTGCCGTCGCTCGTCGACTACCGCAGCTGGCGCGCCGGTGTACTCGAGTGCCATACGAGCGGCGTTTCCTACGACGACTGGTGGCAACTGCCCGACGGCCGGCAGCTCCACGTGATCGCCGAGCAGCGGCACGACGGCGGCGTCACCTTCCTGTTCGACGACGCGACCGAGCGGCTCGCCCTCGAGGGCCGTTACAATGCGCTGATCGACGTGCAGCGCGAAACCCTCGACAGCCTCAAGGAAGGCGTCGCGGTGTTCGCCGCGGACGGAAAGCTGCAGCTCTTCAACTCGGCGTTCCTGTCGATCTGGCGTCTGTCGCGCGACGGACTGGAGCAAGGCCCCCACATCGGCGCCGTCGTGACGGAGTGCCGCGAACTGTTCGACGATCACGAGACGTGGGATATCCTCGTGCGCCGCATCACATCCGTCAGCGACGAGCGGGAAGCGCTCGCCGGGCAGATGCTGCGCCCCGACCAGACGATCCTCGACTACGCGACGACACCTCTGCCGGACGGGGGCACGCTCGTGACCTTCGCCGACGTGACGGCGCTCCGCCGCTACGAGCGGACCCTGAAGGAGCGCAACGAGGCGCTGATCGCCGCCGACCGCCTGAAGAGCCAGTTCATCGGCCACGTGTCCTACGAACTGCGCACGCCACTCACCAACATCATCGGCTTCTCTGAACTTCTGGGTGCGCCGGTCACCGGCGACCTTTCGGACAAGCAGCGCGAGTATCTCGGCGACATCCAGTCTTCGTCGACGACGCTGCTGTCTATCATCGACGACATCCTCGATCTCGCGACGATCGACGCGGGCTCGCTCGATCTCAAGTTGGCTCCAGTCAAGGTCGACGACATCATCGACGGGGCGATCCTGGGTGTGCAGGAGCGCGCGAAGCGGCAGCGACTGACCATCGACATCGCGACAGCAGAGGACGGCATGGAGTTCTTCGCCGACGAGGCGCGCATCCGGCAGGTGCTTTACAATCTACTGTCGAACGCTGTCGGGTTCTCGAACCTCGGCGGCCTCGTGCGGGTGTCGGTATGGCGCGAGAAGGGAATGGTCGCGTTCGCGGTGGAGGACGACGGCATCGGCATTCCGAAGGAGCAGCAGAATCGCGTGTTCGACCGCTTCGAAAGCCGGAGCCAAACAGGCAAGCATCGCGGCGCGGGCCTGGGGCTGTCGATCGTGAAGAGCCTCGTCGAATTGCACAACGGCGACATGCGGCTCGAGTCGGAGGACGGTGCGGGGACGCGCGTCACGGTCCGCTTCCCCGAGCAGCCGGCCGGGATGGGCACTGGACCTGCGATGATCGAGCAAGCGCCGGGAGCTTCCTCGCACGGCGCTTGACGAGAGTTTCCTTGACGAAACTGGGCCGCATCTGCTCATTGCAGACCCCATGACGACATCAAGCGACACGACGTCCAGAAACGATTTGATCCTCGACGAAGCGGGCCTCGAACGGCTCGCGGCACTGGTCACGATGGACCTGCGCCCGGGCGACGTGATCGCGCTCCACGGCGATCTCGGCGCGGGCAAGACGACGTTCGCGCGGGCCGCTATCCGGGCCGCGTTCGGTGAACCAGAAGCGGAGGTTCCGAGCCCGACGTTCAGCCTCGTCCAGATCTACGAGACCCCGAGGGGCGTGATCACGCATTGCGATCTCTATCGCATCGATGGCGAGGACGGCGCGGCGGAACTAGGCCTCGAAGAAGCGCAAGCGCGGGGGGCGCTGCTGATCGAGTGGCCGGAACGCGCGCCTTCGATGCTGGGCGAGGACCGGCTCGACATCACGCTGATGGAGATCGACGGGGGCGTGCGGCGGCGCGTGACGCTCGAAGGTCGCGACGGATGGGCGAAGCGCGCCGACCGGCTCACGGCGATCTGGCGATTCATCGCGGCGAGTGGGTGGGGCGAGGCCAGCATCGGCGCGATCCCCGGCGACGCTTCTGCCCGGCGCTACTTCAGGCTCGAGAAGAACGGCGTGCGCGCGCTCGTGATGGATGCGCCGCGCATGCCGGACGGTCCGCCGATCCGCGACGGCCAGCCCTACAGCCGCATCGCGCATCTGGCGGAGGACGTTCGTCCGTTCGTGGCGATTGCGCGGCATCTGCGCGAGCGTGGGCTTTCAGCGCCCGAGATTCTCGCGGCCGATATCGAGGCCGGACTTCTGCTGACGGAGGATCTCGGCGACCGCGTGTTCGGCGCGGAGGTCGCTGTTGGTATGGATCAAGCGGTGCTGTGGAAGATGGGCGTGGATGCGCTCTTGGAATTGCACAGCAAGCCAGCGATTGCGCGGCTCCCCTTGGGCGATGGCACATTTCACGATGTGCCGCCGTTCGATCTCGCGGCGATGCAGATCGAAACTGAATTGCTGGTCGACTGGTATCTGCCGGCAATCAATGGGGCGCCGACCGATGCGACTACCCGCGCGGTTTTTCTAGCGGCCTGGCAGCCCGTGTTCGAGCGCCTGCTCACGCAGCCGCCTGCGCTGCTGCTGCGTGACTATCATTCGCCGAACCTGTTGTGGCTCACCGAGCGCAGCGGTGCAGCATCGACCGGCATCATCGATTTCCAGGACGCGATGATCGGACCGGCAGCGTACGATCTCGTGTCGCTGCTGCAGGACGCGCGCCTCGACGTGGCGCCGGAGATCGAGACGGAATTGCTCGATCACTATTGCCGCGCGGCGAGTGCTACGCAGACGGCGTTCGACGAGGTGCAGTTCCGTTGGGCCTATGCCGCGCTCGGCGCTGAACGCAACACCAAGATCCTCGGCATCTTCACGCGTCTGGCGCGACGTGATCGCAAGCCTAGATATCTGCAGCATATCCCCAGGATTTGGCGGTATCTGGAGCGCGATCTCGCGCATCCCGGGCTATCTTCCCTGAAAGCGTGGTACGACCTGCACTTGCCGGCGGGAATACGCAATCGCGCGATCGAGGCCTGAGGGCGCGGCGGCCATCGCTTTAGGCCGGGGGCGCAGTGGGTGGTGGGATCTGCATGACGAGTGAAGGTGTAGAGATGCGGCCGACGACCGCGTTCGTGCTCGCCGCCGGTCTCGGTCAGCGCATGCGGCCGCTCACCGACGACAAGCCCAAGCCGATGGTGGCGCTGGCGGGGAGGCCGCTGATCGACCACGTGCTCGATCGGCTCGCCGCGAGCGGCATCACCGACGCTGTCGTCAACGTGCACTACAAGGCCGACGTGCTGCTCGCGCATCTCGCACAGCGGACGCGCCCGCGCATCGCGATTTCAGACGAACGCGGTGAATTGCTCGAGACGGGCGGCGGTGTCGTGAAGGCGCGGGCGTTGCTCGGGCCGCGGCCGTTCCTGATCCACAATTCCGATACGGTGTGGCTCGAGCGCGGCGCTGCCAACATCTCGCGACTGATCGAGGCGTGGGACCCGCAGCGCATGGACAGCCTGCTGCTGATCGCAGAGCGGGTGCGAAGCATCGGCTACGACGGCGCGGGCGATTTCGATCTCGGTGCGGACGGTCGACTTTCGCGCCGGCGCAAGGGTACCGAAACGCCGTATGTGTTCGCCGGCGTTTCGATCGCGCATCCACGCTTGCTGGAGGGTGCACCATCCGGCGCGTTCTCGCTCAACGTGCTGTGGGACCGCGCCATCGCGAACAGCCGCGTTTTCGGCATCGTGCTCGACGGCCTTTGGATGCATGTCGGCACGCCCGAAGCGGTGATCGATGCGGAAGAGCGGATCGCACACCATGACCGCGCGTGAGGCCACGGCGAACGTCTTCACCGCGCAGCAGGGTACGCCGTTCCTGCGGACGCTGGCACGCGCGGTGCTCGCCGGCGACTTGCCGCGCACCGGCGGCGGACCGCCTGCCGATCTGTCCGGTATCACGATCCTGCTGCC
>CAMDMH010000353.1 GCA_945901835.1 Devosia equisanguinis
GAGCGTATTGGCGATCCTGATTGCGACGAGCGCGCAGATCTCGACCGGCAAGCTGCTCATCGCGGGGCTGGTTCCCGGGCTCGTTCTGACGGTGATGTTTCTTGCGTACGTTGGCGTGCGTCTGGTGATCAATCCAGCCTTGGCGCCAGATCTTGCGGCGGAGGATATCGACGGCAAGCCGCGCGGCAGCGCGTTCATGGCGTTTCTGCGGATGCTGCCCAGCGTGTTCATCTTCATCTTGGTCATGGGGCTCGTCATGCTCGGCGTGGCGACGCCGACGGAGGCAGCCGCGACCGGTGTCGTCGGCGCACTGATTCTGGCGGCATTCTACAGACGTCTGTCATGGCAGATGGTCCACGCCTCGCTGATGTCTGGCGTGACGGTTTCCTCGCTGCTGCTGGTCGTGATGTGCTGCGCTGTGATGTTCAGCCAGTTGCTGACGTTCACGGGGGCACCTCAGGCATTGGGCGAGCTTGTGACCGAGCTGAAGCTGCCTGGCTGGTTGATGCTCACCATCATGCTGGCGCTGCCGTTCCTGTTGTTCATGTTCCTCGATCAGATTGCCATCATGCTGGTGCTGGTGCCGATCTACAAGCCGCTCCTGGTGATCTACGGATTCGACGAAATCTGGTTCTTCACGCTGTTTCTGATCGTGGCCACCGTCGGCGGGATCTCCCCGCCGTTTGGATATACGCTATTCGCGTTCAAGAGCGCGGCGCCTGACATGCCTATGTCGGAAGTATTCAGCGCGTCCTGGCCATTCGTGTGGCTGATCATGGCCGGCCTCGTTCTGATGGCGATCTTCCCGCCGCTGATCACATGGCTGCCGAGTATCGCTGGCCCCTGAACCGCACCGTAGTCTCGAGAAATCCAGCCAGAGGGAACCCCGCCGATGAGTGTGCATGACGGAATCCCTAGGGGACGTGGGCGTCTCGAAGGCAAGGTTGCGCTGGTAATGGGCGGCGGATCGATCGAGCCGGGCTGGGGCAACGGCAAGGCGACAGCCGTTCTGTTCGCAGTAGAAGGGGCCAAGGTGCTCATCGTCGACAACCGCATCGAGGCGGCGGAGGAAACCGTTGGCATCATCGAGAAGGCAGGTGGAACCGCGCTTGCGGCTGCCTGCGATGCCACCTCCGAGAAGGACGTCGAGCGCGTCGTCAAGACGTGCATATCCAAACTGGGGCGGATCGACGTGCTCCACAATAACGTAGGCGGCCAAGGTTCCGGCCGTGCGCTCGATACGATCACAGTCGACGATTGGGACGAATACCTGGCTCGCAATGTCACCTCTGCAATGCTGAGCTGCCGCGAGGTGGTACCCATCATGGTAGCCCAAGGTGGAGGCTCGATCGTCAATATCTCCTCGATCGGATCGTTGCGCTACCTGAATACGCCGATGGCCGTCTACGCTGCCGGAAAGGCTGCGCTCAACGGCTTCACCCAGAACATCGCGGTTCACTATGCAAGCAAGCATGTGCGCGCGAATTGCGTGCTTCCCGGCTACATCGATACGCCATTCATCTATCAGAACGTGAAGGGCAAGCCGAGCTACGCCTACAAGGGATTCGAGACTGCCGAAGAGTATCGCGCGTCGCGCGGTAAACCGATCCCCATGGGGCACATGGGCAGCGGATGGGACGTTGCTTATGCCTCACTGTTCCTGGCGAGCGATGAGGCTGCGTACATCACCGGCACAACGCTGGTGGTCGACGGCGGTGTGACTGCGACTTGTCCAGGAGTGTGAGGAGTTCGCCATGAGCAAGGGTAACGGGACGACAAAGGTTCATTTGGTGACCGGTGCTGGAAGTGGAATTGGCGCGGCAGCGATACGCCTGCTGCTTGCCGATGGCGCCAGTGTATGTGCTGCCGACTGGAAGGAGGTCCCACTCGACGGTATCGCCCAAAAGGATCTCGCTCGCCTGAAGACCGTAAAGTGCGATGTCTCCAAAGAGGCCGACTGCAAGCGCGCCGTGGCCGAGACCGTGGCTGCGTTCGGTGGGCTCCACAGCTTGATCCATTTCGCCGGCATTCACTCGGTCAAGACCTGGGAAGAACTGGACGCGGCGGAGTTCGCTCGGCTCTACGCCGTCAACGTCACCGGCTCGTTTCTCATGGCGCAGGCAGCGGCACAGCACATGAAGGAAAATGGCGGCGGCGCTATCGTACTGACCGGCTCGACGTCGACCATTTCGAGCGGAGTGGGCGGCGAAGGACGCGGCGGCATGGCATACACCTGCACGAAGGGTGCAATCGTCGCTCTCAATCGGGGGCTCGCGAAGTCGCTCGGGCAGTATGCCATCCGCGTCAATGCCGTGAGCCCCGGCGCAACCACCACGGCCATGACTTCCAACTACACCAAGGAAGCAATTGCCGATGTCGGACGTCGGTCGCCCCTCGGGCGGATCGGCCGCCCTGAGGAGATCGCAGCCGTCGCGATTTTCCTGGCCTCGGACGCAGCAAGCTACATGACCGGCGAGATCGTCAACTCCAACGGCGGCAGCAGCTTCGGCACCTGAGCCGACCAGGGGGCTGTTTTTTTGCTGGCCCAATGCGATGCTGTGAACCAACGGCCTTGCGCACTTCCTCCGATTCCGAACATAGCCGGTGGCGCTCTCAGCGCCGCCTATCCTGGTACGGACGTTGTCTGCTTCATGGGATAAACCGCGGAGTAACGCTGCGCAAGAGCCCGGTGCTTCGATCAGCGCCCGCAAGCACTTTCTGGCTGGGCCGCTACCGGCCGAGCCGGCTGCGACAGCTCAATTCCCAGCGGAGAGGCCCGCCTCCCGCGCCACCCGCCGCCATCGCTCGCGATCCTCGCGCAGGAACTTCACGAACTCAGCCGGTGTGTTCGGTGATGCCGCCGCGCCGAGCTCGTTCAGGCGCTTGGCCACATCGGCGCGCTGCACTCCATCGCCGAACGCCTTCGCGATTCTTTCCACGATCCCCGCCGGCGTACCCGGCGGCGCCACCACGCCAACCCAAGAGTTCGCCTCGAAGCCCGGCACCGTCTCCGCGATCGCGGGGATCTGCGGTGCGAGTGGCGTGCGCTCGAGGCTCGCGACGCCCAGTGCCTTGAGCTTGCCCTCCTGCGCCAGCGGCAGAACGCTGGCCATGTTGTCGAACGTCAGGTCGACGTTGCCCGAGATCAGATCGGCATGGCCCGTGGAGCCGCCGCGATAGGGCACGTGCGTCATCCTTGTGCCGGTCATCAGCTTGAACAACTCGGCGGTGAAGTGAGTCGATGATCCCTGCCCGGTGCTGGCGTAGTTGAGCTTGCCCGGGTTGTCTTTGACGTACTGGATGAAGGCGGCGACCGGTTGTGCCGGCACCTTTTGTGGATTAACCACCAGCATGTTGGGGAACGTCGAGACGAGTGTCGCCGGCGAAAACCCGGTCACTGTGTCGTAGGGCAGGCTCGGCTTGAAAGCCGGCAACACGGTATGCGTCGATGCCGTCGCCAACAGCAGCACATAGCCGTCGGGCGGCGCACGCGTTACGTATTCGCCAGCGATCTGGCCGGTGGCACCGGCCCGGTTCTGGATCACGATCGTCTGGCGCCACGTACCGGCTGCAGCTTGCGCAACCAGCCGCGCGATCACGTCTGCCGAGCCGCCCGCGGGAAACGGCACTACGAACTCGATCTGCCGCGAGGGATAGCTCGCTGGCTGCTCCTGCGCCTGGGCGGGCGGGGAGAGAAACGAGGCGATGGCTGCCGTGGCGACGAACCCGGCGATCGCAGAGCGCATGAACCGAACCCTTTCCATTAGACCGGCCTCACGTCGCCGGCGATAGTTGTGCGCCACATCAGGCGCACCTGATCGCCGGGAAAGTCACGCCGAGCGTGGATCGACGAGCGGTTGTCCCACATCACCACGTCGCCCTTGCGCCAGACGTGCTCATAGACGAATTCGTCCCGCTCGATGAAATCGAACACACGCTCGAGGATGTCCTGGCTCTCCGGCTCGGGCGCGTCGACGAGGTGATGCGTCATCAGCCGGTCGACGTAGATTGCCTTGCGGCCGTTGTCCTCATGGCTCCGGATGGCAGGATGGACAGCGTAGCTCACCGCCTTCGTCGCATGGGGATCGCCCTTCTTGTTGCTGCCGTAGAGGAACGCGTTGTAGGCCTTGCGACCCTCCAGGCCTCCTTTCAAGTCCGACGGCAGCGCTTCGTAGGCCGCGAACAGGTTGGCGAACGCCGTGTTGCCGCCGTAGGTCGGAACCGCTTGCGCGTAAAGCAGCGTCGCCTTTGTCGGGATCTCCCGATGGATCGTGTCGTGGTGGAACCACATCTCACCGTCCGGATGCGCGCCGATCGGCTTGCCGTCTTCACGAATGTTGGTGATCAGCATGATCTGCGGCAACAGCTTCTTCTGCCCGCTGGTCTGCACCTCCTTCGGTCGCGTGATCTCCGCGACTTTGCCGAACTGGCTGGTCGCGGCAACCAGCTCGGCTTGATCGAGCTGCTGGCCGCGGAACAGGATCATCGTGTGCTCGACGAACAGCTTCCAAATCTCGTCGACGGCCGATTGCGCGAGCGGCTTGGCGAGATCGATGCCAAGGATCTCTGCGCCGGTATGTCTGGAGAGCTTTCTGAATTCGACCATGCCCCGTCTCCCTTCGACCGGAAACCAGCTCGCAGCTTCAATACTGCCGAGATTTGTAACGCTGCACCAGTCCTATCATACCGTCGGTTCATAATCTCGACTCGTGTTGCGTGGGTGCGATTCCGCTGATCGCCAGATCGTGATTCCATATCTCCATTG
>CAMDMH010000354.1 GCA_945901835.1 Devosia equisanguinis
CGCTGCCCATCGAGTCGCATGCGAAGCTAGGGCGAATAAGACGGGTTAGCCAGACACTAGTGGGGCTATACATAATTCGGATGGTCTGACCGACCAGATAGTTGCGGTATTCGGCCGGTAGCCATCTCTCTGCCGCGCTTCCGTCCGCAAGCTTCATCTCTGCCCGCGCGCGCCACTGTCGACTGACCATCACCTTGGGATAGTCGACAACCAACTCAGGAAGCGGCGGGACGTCGCTGCATCTCAATATGCGGCGGCGCAGTTCCGGCGGCCCACGGATCACCAAGCAGTTTTGTGAGATTTCGGCTATGACAGCGTCGACAATTCGCCACTGATAGTAGTGGCCAGGCGCGACAACGCCTGCCGACAGGCACGCTAAGAGCAGACCTACCGTCCAGACAAGACGACGCGATAGCGCAAACATCGTCCTGGCAATGTTGCGATTCATCGGTGACCAATTCCGTCAGAATGGCGTGGTCCAAGTCGGTCGAGTGTAGACTACGGCATTTTCAATCCCGTTAAGGCATCCCGTAAAACCCGCGTATTGACCTCGACTGCCAGAGACGGCAGATGACGCGCGGGCCAGATCGAACTGCCCGGCAGACGAGGCAACAGATGTACATTCGACCGTTCCCGACCGCGGCACTGACAATCGGCGTGATGTGCAACGCCTTACCTTCTTCGGGGCTCGCACAAGACGCCGTGGCCACCTTCTTCAAAGGGCGGCAGATCACTGTCGTGATCGGGTCTTCGGCGGGTGGCGGCTACGACACCTACGGGCGGCTGCTGTCGCGCCATCTCGGCAAGCATGTACCGGGCAATCCGACCGTCGTCGCGTCGAATATGCCCGGCGCGGGCAGCAACGCGGCGGCCAACCACATCATGACCGCCGCGCCCAAGGACGGCACCTTCATGGCAATCGTGTTCGCCAGCGTCATCGTCGAGCCGCTGCTCGGCGAGCGCGGGCGGCAAAAGTTCGATGCAGCCAAGATCGCGTTCGTCGGCAATGCCAACAAGGAAGTGTTCATGTGCGCGGTGCGCGCGCAGTCCGACCTCAAGACGTTCCAGGACATGCGAAAGCGTGAAGTGGTGACGGGTGCGAGTGCGGCCGGTGGCGCGACAGTCGACTTCCCGACGATGCTCAACACTTTCATGGGCACCAACATCCGCATCGTCCGGGGCTATCCCGGCACCCGCGAGATCACGCTCGCAGTGGAGAAGGGTGAGGTCGAGGGCGCCTGCGGGCTCGCGTGGTCTACGACGTCTGTGCAGTATCCGCGCACGTTGCAGGAAGGTCAGCCGCTGCGGCTGCTGTTGCAGGAGGACATGACCGGCCATCCCGTGCTCGACGCGGCGGGTATTCCGACGTCGGGGCAACTCGCCAAAGGCGAAGCCGAGCGTCAGGCCCTAGCGCTGTTCTATGCGCAGAACCTGTTCGGGCGGCCGTTCATCGCTTCGCCGGAAGTGCCAGCCGACCGGCTCGCGGGGGTGCGGACGGCATTCAATGCGGCGATGAAGGATCCCGAGCTTCTGGCCGACGCCAAGCGGCTCAACGTCGATATCATTCCGAACTCCGGCGAGGAGGTGCAGCAGCTCGTGGCGCAGATGTATGCAACGCCGGCCGACGTCGTCGCACGCGTCCGCAAGGCGCTCGGTCAGGATAAGTGACGAGCGGATTTCAGCGAACCACGCGCGGGCCGGCGGGATCGGCGCGGCGCATGGCGAGGACCAGCAAGGCGCCTGCCGCAATGCCGCCGATATGCGCCCAGCAGGAGATCGGGCCGATTTTTGCGCCCGGTACGATGTACGGGATCGCCAGCATCGCGAACTGCGAGGCGACCCATGCGCCCAGCGCGAACAGAGCCGTGATGCGCAACGGGATGAAGCGCATCGCGAGCACCCAGACACGGACATGGGGGTAGAGGATCAGATAGGCGACGATCACGCCGGCCACCGCGCCACTGGCGCCGATCAGCGGAAGGGGCGAGACCGGCAGCATCAAAGCGTGGGCGAGTCCCCCGGCGATGCCGCATGCGAT
The DNA here is from genome assembly GCA_945901835.1 of Devosia equisanguinis. Taxonomy (GTDB): domain Bacteria; phylum Pseudomonadota; class Alphaproteobacteria; order Rhizobiales; family Hyphomicrobiaceae; genus CAMDPA01. The sequence goes on from CAMDMH010000354.1 coordinate 2,039, forward strand.
GTAGAACAATGCGAATTTCAGGTGGCCCAGCGCGTCCTCGACGTTGTCGCCGAACACCCAGAGGAAAGCCATGTTTCCGATCAGATGCGCGACGTCGCCATGCAGGAACATGTAGGAGACGAGCGTGTAGCGCTCCGGCACCGGCCAGGCGTCGTGCGGTCCCATGGCCGCGCCGCCGAAGATGCCGACGCGGAACAACTCAAGCGGCACAACAGCGAAGCTCGCGGCCGCGCGCTGCCCATCCGGCGACGTCTGCATGAGGAAGATCGCGCAGGTCAGCGCCATGAGACCCCATGTCACGTAGGGGCGTGCGATGTGGCGGAGCGGATTGTCGTCGTGAACCGGTACGAACAAGGGCGGCCCCTTTCAGATCTGACCGGCAAGGACACTGCCGGGAATGTCACGCATTCTTGCCGGGTACCCATAGCACATCGGCGGCGCCGCGGTCGTTCACGTAGCGGCTCGCTACGAACAGGAAATCCGAGAGACGGTTGACGTACTTCAGCGCCTCCGCGCTGATCGTCTCGCCGACCTCGGCTGCCAAGCGGATCATCTCGCGCTCGGCGCGTCTGGAAACGGTACGTGCGACATGGAGCTGGGCTGCGGCTGGCCGGCCGCCCGGCAGCACGAACGAGCGCAGCGGCGAAAGCTCCGTGTTCATGGCGTCGATCTCGGCTTCGAGACGGTCGACCTGGGTCTGGGCGATGCGCAAGGCCGGCCGCGCCGCCGGTTCTCCGCGGTCGGGGACACACAGATCGGCGCCGAGATCGAACAAATCGTTCTGGATGCGGGCAAGGCGCTCCATCATCACGGCATCGCCTTCGCCGAGAAGCGCGCGCGCAAGGCCGATCGCGGCGTTGGTCTCGTCGACGGTTCCGTACGCCTCGACGCGGCGCGAGGTCTTGGCGACGCGCTCGCCGCTGCCGAGCGCCGTTGTGCCGTCGTCGCCGGTGCGGGTGTAGATGCGGTTCAAGACGACCATGGGTGCCAACCTTCCAGTCGGATACGAGTAATTCGGGGGGCGGCTATCGCTTCAGCAGCAGAAACAGGAAGATGAGGGCTATCGCGCCGAACTGGAGCCCGACGCGCCAGCGCATGAGCTTCTGGCTGGTGTTGCCGGCCGGCGCCCGGAACATGTTCCACAACCCGATCAGCAGCAGTGCCAGGAACAGCGCCAGACCAGCCTTGGAATGAAGGAAATCGTAGACAGGGGCAAAGATGGACATGCCTTCGGACTTTCGCTTCTCGTTGGCCGTTGACGGGGCCTACCATGACCAACGCCCACGGCAAAACCAGACTCTGTACGATCCCATCGGCCGTTTTGGGTCTGCCAGGCCTGCGTCCGCCCGCCCCCTCCATCCGGCCTAGACCGCAAGACGGACCACGCTGCTGCCGGAAACGCAACAGCGGCGTCAGCAGCAGAAATTTAGATGCACCTGGACTACACCTGTCGATCCCTGGGGGAAACCGCGTTTGCGGCACAGCACAAATGCCGTAATTGTGGTCTCGATTCCAAAGCAATTGCGGCAGCGACAAATCGGAAGAGCACGGGCAGTCCATGTTTGATCGGCCGACGGCACGACTGGGGAAGGCAGGCGCCGAGCGGCGCGTGCTTCCGCTGTCGGTGACCGTGTCCGTGCTCGTCCTGACGCTGTATTGCGGTCCGGCCTGGTCACAAAGCCCCGGCTCGCCGCTGCCCCAGCGCGGCGAGGTCGTCCGGCAGCTCGAGACCAACAAGGATACGCTCAAGCAGACCGAGCGGAAGATCCAGACCCTGCAGACCGACGTGCAGCAACTCGCCTCCGAACAGGTGCGAATCAACGAGCAGTTGATCGAGATCGGGCGGCTCGCGCAGCAGAGCGAGGTCCGGCTCGGGCAGATCGAGGGGCGCGTCGCGCAACTCGACGGCGAGGAAAAGCAGATCCGCTCGACGCTGGCCACCCGGCACGAGAAGATCGGCAAGCTGTTCTCGGCGATGCAACGCATGGGGCGCAATCCGCCGCCGGTGATCGTCACGCGGCGCGAGGACGCCCTGCAGATGGTGCGCAGTGCGATGCTGCTGGCGCGTGCCTTCCCGGAGCTCAAGACACAAGCCGACGAGTTGTCGGAGCGACTCAAGCAGCTCGTGCGCGTCATGGGCGAAGCGCGCACCGAAGGCGAACGGCTCAAGTCAGAGTCGGCGCGGCTGACCGACGCGCGGACGCGGCTGGCGTCGCTGATCGAAGACAAGCGGCGATCGGTGAGCGACCGCCAACGGGAGCTGGCCGAGGTCAAGCGCTCAGCGGCCGAGATCGCGCGCAGCGTTACCGATCTCAACGAACTCGTGACGCGGCTCGACAAGTCGGTAGCCCAGAACACGGCGATCGCAGAATACGACCGGGAATTGAAGGAGCGGGAAGCCAAGGCAGAGAGGCAAGTTGCCGCTGCGACGCCTCCGCCCCCCTTGCAAGCGCCGCCATCGCCGCCGGCAACCCTGCGCCCAACCGAGCCCGCCGCCGTCGCCGCCCCCCCGGTGCGGCCGACCATCCCCGAGCCGGCCCCCGGCACGACGCCCGCTCCCAAAGAAGCCCCGCAGCAGGTCGCTCTGGCCGGTCCGCGACCGCAGCCGCCCCGGATCGAACTCGAGCCGCAGGGCGGATTTTCGGCCAATGCCGGTCGAATGAAGCCCGCGATCCCGTTCCATCTGGCACAAGGCCAGTTGCCGATGCCTGCACTTGGCCAAAAAGT
>CAMDMH010000355.1 GCA_945901835.1 Devosia equisanguinis
CTCTCCCCGTTCGTGAAGACGAACGGAGAGAGGGAGAAGTGGGCGGATCGGTCGCGACCGATCCGTCTGCGGGATCAGCGGCGATCGCGGGAGACGAGCCGGCGTTCGAGCGGCAGGAGCTGCCAGCCGAAGCGGCGTACGACGAGGCCCCAGATGCCTTGCGGGGCCATCAGCATGACGACGATCGCGATGGCGCCGAGCATCAGAAGGTAGATGCTGCCGAGGTCGGCGAAGACCTGTCGCAGCGCAAAGAAGACGACCGCGCCGATGATCGGGCCTTCGACGCGGCCGATGCCGCCGATGACGACGATGAAGATCACGAAGGCGGTCCAATCGTTGACGCTGAAAGCCGTCTCGGGCGAGATGCGCAGCTTCTGCAGGAAGATCAGCGCGCCCGCGAGGCCGGTTCCGAAAGCGGTTACGACATATACGACGAGCTTCACGCGGCCGACGTCGATGCCGCTCGCCCGCGCAGCTGCCTCGTTATCGCGGATCGCGGTCAATGCTAGGCCGTAGCGTGAGCGCAGCAATGCGAAGATCAGGCCGAGCACCGTCACGACAAGCGCGAGCGACAGCCAGTAGAGCATGTATTCGCGCTCGGCGCGGCTCGCAGCCATCGATGTGACGATGCCAGCCGGCAGGCTAATGCCCGAGCCGCCGCCAAGTGCAGAAACCTGCGCTGCGCCTAGGCGGAAGACCTCGGCGACGACCCAGGTGCCGATCGCGAAGTACTGGCCGCGCAGGCGGAAGATCAACGCGGCGACGGGTACCGAGATTACGGCAGCGACGAGCCCTGACACAAGCACCGAGATCAGCGGCGGAATCCCGGCCAACATCGCGAATCCGAACATCACGTAAGCGCCGAGGCCTACGTAAGCCTGCTGCCCAACCGAGACGAGACCGGCGTATCCGGCGAGCAGGTTCCAAAGACTGGCGAGCGCGATGTAGGCGAAGACTTCCGACAGCAGGCGTAAATCGGCTCGGTCGGCCCACAAGGGCGCTGCAGCAAACACGACGAACGCCACCGCGGCGGCGGCGAGACCGTAACGGCTTTCTTGCGTCGCGTGCTCTACGCGGGTCTCGTCGTGAGAGTTTGGCGCCATCATCCCTGCACCTTCGGAAACAGGCCTTCAGGTCTGGCGGCGAGCACGACGAGAAATGCGATGTGGCCGGCGAGAAGCTGCCAGCCTGGATCGAACTTCGCGCCGATCGTCTGCGCCAATCCCAAAATGATGCCGCCGGCGAGTGTGCCCCACATGCTGCCGAGCCCGCCGATGATCACGGCCTCGAAGCCGAAGATAAGACGTGCAGGCCCCAACGACGGATCGAAGTTCGCGCGCACGGCGAGCAGCACGCCGGCCACCGCTACGACGGCCATCGACAACGCCATCGCCATCGCCATCGCGAACACGTGCGACTTGTCGAGGCCCATGAGTTGGGCAACTTCGGGATCGTCGGACGTTGCGCGAAACGCGCGGCCCATCGCGGTCGAATAGAACACGTATTGCAGTCCGGCGATGAGCACGACGGCGAGCACGACGGCGAGCACGAGTTGCAACAGCGGCAGGATGCCGATGGAAAGACCCTCGGCCAGCTTGATGCTCGCAATCTCGATCGCACCGGCGTCGAGCTTGCGGCTGTCGGCGGTGAAGACTTCGAGCAGTCCGTTCTGGATGATGACGGACATGCCGAACGTGACGAGCAGCGGCGGCAACAGATCGGCCCCCAGCGTGCGATTCAATATGCCGCGCTGAAGCGCATAACCCAGCGCTGCCATCAACGGCGCGACCACCGCGATCGAGACCACGGGATGAATGCCCAGCGCGGTCGTCACGACCAGCGCGACGTAGGCCGCCAGCACGATCATGTCGCCATGGGCGATGTTGACGAGGCGCATGACGCCGAAGATCAGTGACAGGCCGGCAGCGAAAATCGCGTAGAGGCCGCCGAGCAGCACGCCTTGAACGATGGTGTTGATCCATTCGGTCATCGTGCATCCATCCCGAAATAGGCGGCCGAGACCGCCTCGCGCGTCAGCTCCGAGGCCTTGCCGGTCAATGCAACGCGCCCCTCCTGCAGACAGTATGCGCGCGACGCTGCGCGCAGCGCCTGCTGGATATCCTGCTCGACGATCACCAGGGCAAGCCCTTCGCCGACGATGTCCGGCAACCGCGCGTAGATCTCGCGCACAACGATAGGTGCGAGACCAAGGCTGATCTCGTCGCACAGCAACAGCCGCGGGTTCGACATCAGCGCGCGGCCGATGGCGACCATCTGCTGCTGGCCGCCGGACAGCGCGGTACTCATGTGGTCACGCCGCGCCTTCAGATCCGGAAAAAGATCAAACACGCGGTCGAGCGACCAGGGGCCAGAACGGCCGAGCTGTCCGCCGATCAGCAGGTTCTCTTCAACGGTGAGCGAAGGGAAGAGGCGGCGGCCTTCGGGGACGAGGGCGATACCATGCGCGACGATCAAGTGCGGTGCCAGGGTTGCAATGCTTTCGCCTGCGAAGTCGATCGTGCCGCGCCGCTTGCCGATCAGGCCAGCGATGGATTTCAAGAGCGTGCTCTTGCCTGCGCCGTTGGCGCCGATCACGGCAATCACCTCGCCCGCCGCGATTTCGAGGTCGATGCCGTAAAGCGCCCGGAAATCGCCATAGAAGGCATCGAGGCCGCGGATGGAGAGGAGGGGGTCAGCCATGGCGCACCTCCACCGAGGTTTCGCCTGCTTCAATCAACCTTTTTTTTCCGCCCACCACCACCTTTCTCATGCCCCCACCCCTAACCCCTCCCCACGAGGGGGAGGGGGACAGGAAGTACGAGCGGTAAGTGGCGGTGCTGTGGGGCGCGTTCTTTTTTCTCCCCTCCCCTCGATGGGGAGGGGACGGGGGTGGGGTGGTGATCGCGACGGCGAAGGCGGAAGTCGCGCATCGCTTCGATGGGTCGCGTCCGGCGATATGCGCCGCTGCTCATCACTCATCGGCGGGCATTCCCATGTAGATCTCGCGGACGCGGGGGTGGGCGACGACATCGGCAGGCTTGCCCTGCGCGATGATCGCTCCGCCATGCAGCACTGCGATGCGATCGGCGACCGCGGCCAACGCATGAACGATGTGTTCGATCCAGATCACGGAAACGCCGTCCGCGCGAATGGACTTGATGAGATCGACGAGGCTCGCGCACTCGTGCTCGGTGAGGCCGCCGGCGACCTCGTCGAGCAGCAGCACCTTCGGCGCGACGCTCAAGGCGCGGGCCAGTTCAAGGCGTTTGCGGTCGAGCAGCGTCAGCGATCCCGCGAGCCGATTGGCCTTGTCGGCGAGACCGCAACGCTTGAGCACACCGGCACAAGATGCGTAGACGTCTCGTTCGGCTTTTCCGCGCCCGAATGCGGCGGCAACGACGAGGTTCTCGAACACGGTCATGCCGGTGAACGGCTGCGGCACCTGGAACGAGCGCGCGATGCCGCGGCGGCATCTCTTCTCCGGCGGGAGACCGGTTATGTCCTCCCCCGCTAACAGCACTTGGCCACGATCCGGCGCTACCGCACCCGAAACGATGCCGAACAAAGTCGTCTTGCCCGCGCCATTGGGGCCGATGATTCCCAGCGCTTCGCCCTGCGCGAGGTCGAGGTCGATCCCGTCGGCGATGACGATCGCGCCGAAGCGTTTGTGGATTTGCCGAAGGGCGAGAATGGGGATCATGTGAGGGGGGGGACACGAGCCTGCGACGTTGACGGCCAGTGCTGAGCGTAGAGTATCATCGCATCAGGCGGAATCGGCATTACGATTCGCTGCCCGCTGACAATCAAGGCAACAAGCGTCATTCTTTGGTTCCCCGCTATTTCACGTGGGTAGTCTGAGGTCGAGCTTGCCAGCGATGAGGTAGGTTATCGCCTTCAACGTGCGATTTGATCGATAGCCGCGCGCCTTGGCCTTGGCGGCCTGGACGAGGGAGTTGATGCCCTCGATGAGGCCGTTGGCGATGAGGCTGTCGAACCAGCTCAGGATACCGTCGCGGTGCTTCAGAACGGTGCGTGCAGCGTCCTTGATCGGATCGAGGCGCGAGCGGATTGCCCACTGGTACCAACGGTCTAGGAGCAGCTCGCCCCATGGCCGCGATGGCTGGCTGTAGATCTCCTGGAAGGCGAGACGAAGCTGGTAGGCACGCGCGGTCTTGAGATTCAGCTTCGTCAGCTTGTGCAGATTGGCTCGGCTCTCCGCCGACAGTGATGGCTCGTTTCGGAGCCAGAGATAACGGCTTCGCTTGAGCTCCGGCCGTCCCTTGCTCTCGGCGCGGCGCACCTTGTCGACGGCGTCGTTGACGAGCTTGACGGCGTGGAACTTGTCGAAGGTGATCTCGGCCTCGGTGAGGTTCTCGGTAACGCCCTTGATGAAGGCGGCGCTCATGTCGATGCAGACCTGCTTGACGCGGGAGGCATCACCGTTGTGGGCCTCCAGATCATCGGCGAACTCACGAACCGTATCTGCGCCGCGCCCTTCGGTGACGAACAGCACGCGGCGCTGATCGATGTCGACGAACAGCGAGACGTAGTCGTGCCCGCGCTTTGCCGCGGTCTCGTCAATGGCGACGCGGCGCACTTGAGCGTAGTCGGCGCGTGCGCGGGCCTGCTCGACCCAGTGATGCAGCACGCGCCACATGCGGGTGTCGTGCTCCTTCATCAGTCGCGCCGCGGCGGCAACCGGCATTGCCGTCATCAGCGTCATGGCGAGCGCCTCGAACAGCAGCGTGAAGCCGGAGCC
>CAMDMH010000356.1 GCA_945901835.1 Devosia equisanguinis
CAGCAGCGCGCCGCCGTCCGAGGTGATCTCCCCGCCGTCGAATGCCGCCACGATCGAGCGCCCCTCCACGCTTCCGAAATCCAGCGAATCCGCTCTACAGTGTGTCGGCATCGGGCGCCTGCTCCGCTTCAGGTGAAGTCGTTCTCGTACAACAACTTTCCCTGATTCGGAGGCCCGATGTCGTCATCCATGGTGAGAAACGCGGGCTAGCACGGCGTGGACGTATCGAGTGGCGGGTTACGCTTCGCTAACCCGCCCTACGCCGCAGGATTGGATGGCTCGCCTCACCCTTCTATCACGGCCATGACGCCCGGGACGGTGGAGAGGAGGCCGCGGCACGAGGGGGAGACGTCGTAACGGCCGGGAAGGGCGATTTCGACTTCGCGGGCTTCGTCGGGGAGGGCGACGACGAGACGGATCTCGCCACGGCCGGGTCTCAAGTGGAAGCGCAGCTCGGCGAACGCGGAGCTCAATCGCTGGGCCGACAGCTTTTCCGGCGCGAATGTAATGCGGAGCTGGCTGTCGACGTTGCCGACGACGGCGTCGAGGGCCTGGATCGAGTCGACGCGCAGCTTCAGCGTGTCGCCATCGACGCGCTCCGCTGCAAGGCCGAGCAGCACGGGGGTGCCGGCTTCCAGGAGATCGCGGCTCGCCGACAGTGTATCGCCGAAGATGATCGCTTCGAACTGGCCGCTGGCGTCGGAGAACATGCCGAACGCGAACTTATTGCCCTTGGCGGAGCGGCGTTCGCGGGCCGCTACGACGATGGCGGCGACGCGTGCACTAGCAGAGCCGGTCACTTCAGCGGCGAACTCTGCGTAGCGTTTCACGCCGATCGAGGCGAGCGCTGTCTCGTATTCGTCGAGGGGGTGGCCCGTGAGGAAATAGCCGACCGCGCTGAATTCCATTTCGAGGCGTTCCATCGGCGTCCACATGCGCGCGGGGCGCAGCTTCAGGACGACGTCCGACTTCTTGCCGCCCGAGGACATGCCATCGAAAGCCATGGCGCCGAGCATGTCGAACTGTCCGACAGCCTTGTCCGCGCCGCGTTTGCCGGCTTCGCTGAGGATCACGTCGGCGTTGCCGTGAACGAGCGAGCGGTTCTCTTCGAGCTTGTCGAATGCGCCGGCGGCCGCCAGCATTTCGATCGCGCGCTTGTTGAGAACCTTGGGGTCGATGCGGCCTGCGAAGTCTGCGAGGTCCTTGAAGGGACCTTTCGCTTCGCGTTCCGCAGCTACGGTTTCCATTGCGGCGGCGCCGATGTTCTTCAAGGCAGCGAGCGCGTAGACGATCGCGCCGGGATTCTCGGGCGTTCCCGGTTCAGCGCCGAATTCGACTTCGGACGTGTTGATGCAAGGCTGAAGCACTGTAATGCCGGATTTCCGTGCTTCTGCGGCGAAGCCGGCGAGCTTGTCGGTGTTGGCCAATTCGAGCGTCATGGACGCGGCCAGGAACTCCTCGCGGAAGTTCGCCTTGAGATAGGCCGTGTGGTAGCTGACCAGCGCGTAGGCGGCGGCGTGGGATTTGTTGAAGCCGTAGCCGGCGAACTTGTCGACCAGCTCGAAGATGTAGATCGCGTCGTCTTTCTTGACGCCGTTCTTCATCGCGCCTTCGACGAACAGCGCCTGCTGTTTCGCCATTTCGTTCTTGTCTTTCTTACCCATCGCGCGGCGAAGAAGATCGGCTTGCCCGAGGCTGTAGCCGGCCATCACCTGGGCGATCTGCATCACCTGCTCCTGGTAGATGATGACGCCGTAGGTCTCCTTCAGGATGCCTTCGAGAAGCGGATGCAGGCAGTCGACCGGCTCCTCGCCATGCTTGCGGTGAATGTAGGTCGGGATGTTGTCCATCGGGCCGGGGCGGTAGAGCGCCACCATGGCGATGATGTCCTCGAAGCGGTCGGGCTTCAGCTTCTTCAAGCTGTCGCGCATGCCCGTCGATTCCAACTGGAACACGCCGACCGTGTCGGCCTTCGCCAACAGGTCGTAGGCCTTGTTGGCTTCGGGGTAATCGTTGTCGATCGAAACGCGCGCGAGATCGACGTCGATGCCGCGACCCTTCTTGATGAGGTCGACGGCCTTCTGCAGAACGGTGAGTGTCTTCAGGCCGAGGAAGTCGAACTTCACGAGGCCGGCGGCTTCGACGAACTTCCAGTTGAACTGCGTGACCGGCATATCCGACTTCGGATCGCGGTAGAGCGGCACGAGTTCGGCGAGCGGCCGGTCGCCGATCACCATGCCGGCGGCGTGGGTCGATGCGTGGCGAAACAGGCCTTCGAGCTTGAGCGAGATCTCGAGCAGGCGGGCGACCATCGGGTCGTTGTCGCGCTCGTCCTGCAGCTTGGGCTCGCCTTCGATCGCTTCTGCCAGTGTGACGGGAGCCGCAGGGTTGTTCGGCACCAGTCCGCAGAGCTTCGACACCTGACCGAATGGCATCTGCAGCACGCGGCCGACGTCGCGCAGCACGGCGCGCGCCTGCAGCTTACCGTGCGTGATGATCTGGGCGACGCGGTCGCGGCCGTATTTCTGCTGGACGTACTTGATCGTCTCGCCGCGCTTGTCTTGGCAGAAGTCGATGTCGAAGTCGGGCATCGACACGCGTTCCGGATTGAGGAAGCGTTCGAACAGCAGTCCGAAACGAAGCGGGTCGAGGTCGGTGATGGTCAGCGCCCAGGCGACGAGCGAGCCGGCGCCCGAGCCACGGCCCGGGCCGACGGGTACGCCGTTCGATTTCGACCACTTGATGAAGTCGGCAACGATGAGGAAGTAGCCGGGGAACTTCATGCGCGCGATGATGTCGATCTCGTAGGCGAGGCGCTTGTCGTAATCCTCGCGGGTGAAACCGGCAGCCAGCGGCGTGACTTCCAGGCGCGCATCGAGGCCTTCCTTGGCCTGGCGTTCCAGTTCGACGTGCTCGGCGGCCTGCCGGTCTTCCTGGCTCGCACCGTTCTCGGCTTTCACGAACGCGGGCAGAATCGGTTTCTTGCCCCTTACGCGGTAGGCGCAGCGCTGCGCAATCTCGACGGAGTTGGTGAGCGCTTCGGGCAGATCGGCGAACAGCTCCGACATTTCGGCGGCTGTTTTCAGGTAGTGCTCGCGCGTGAGGCGACGGCGGTCGTCCTCGACGATGTACTTGCCTTCGGCGATGCAGATCAGTGCGTCGTGGGCTTCGTAGTCGTCGGGCGACGCGAAGTAGGCTTCGTTGGTCGCGGCGACGGGAATGCCGAGCTTATAAGCGAAGTCGAGCAGGCGCGGCTCGACGGCCGCTTCTTCTTTCAGGCCATGGCGTTGGATCTCGACGTACAGGCGGTCGCCGAAGATCTGCAGCAGCGTCGCAAGGCGGGTTTCGGCGATCGCGTCCTGACCTTCACGCATGATGCGATCGATCGGGCCGTCGGGGCCGCCGGTAAGCGCGATGATTCCAGCGGCGCGCGTGGCGAGATCCGCGATCTCGATGTGCGGGCCTTCGGTATCCGGGCTTTCCAAGTGGGCCTTGGAAATGAGCTGCATCAGATTGGAGTAGCCTGCCTCGGTCATCGCGTAGAGGGCGATGAGGCCATCCTTGTGGGGGAGGGGACGCACGGGAGAGCCGCTGGGATTGCGGCGCTCGGCCTTCTTCTCCTGGAAGTCGAGGCTCAGCGAAACACCGGCGATCGGCTGGACGCCGGAGCCCGACAGTTTATCGGACGCCTCCAGAACGCCGAACATGTTGTTCGTGTCGGTCAGCGCGATGGCGGGGTGGCCGTACTTCTCCGCCATCTTGGCGAGCATGGGGATCGGCAGCGCACCTTCCAGGAGCGAATAGGCCGAATGCACCTTGAGGTGGATGAACTTCGCCTTCGCGGGCGCGGCGGCCGTGGTCGCCACAGCGGGCGGCGCGGCTGGGGCTGCGGGCGTGAGATTGCGTACGGGCGCGTTCATGGGCAGTGCCTTCAGGCGAGGCTCACACAAACGCTGAACGAGGCGAGCGGCGAATCATGGGACAGGGTTCCTTATAGCAAAGCAAGACGCCAGCAATGGAGTGGCGCAGGAATTTTCCGACTTGTGCAATTGCATTCCGGCGTGACGAAGACAGCCTCGGATCGGCTTGTTGCCTATTCATGATGGGCGGGTGACAATTCCCGAGAAAGAAAGACCGGCGAGGAGACCCATGACTACACAACGCGCTGCAGAACGGACCCTGGACGAGGTCAAGGCCGAGGTGATGCGCCGGGCGGGCAAGTTTCATCCGTTCGAGGGGCTCGACATCGAAGATGCGCGGCGGGTGACGTCGGCGTTGAAGAGCCTCGATCGCGATCATTGGGCGGAGGAGTGGTCCAAGGTCGGGCGTGAGTACGAAGACCGTGCCGACGCTGCAGCGAAGGCGGGCGTGAAGGGCAAGGAGCTCGCGGAGCTCTACATGCTGGCGTTCGACTACTACCGGACTGGCCGCTATCCGACGTTCAGCACCGCCGGCAAGAAGGCGGCGTATCAGCATTCCGTTCGGGCCTTCCGCAAGGCTGCGACGGGTTTCGACGTGCCGCTCGAGGTCGTCGAAGTGCCGTTCAAGGGGGCGAAGCTTACCGGCTATCTGCAGAGGCCGCCGGGTGTCGCGAAGCCGCCGGTGGTGATCCAATGGGGCGGGGTCGACGGCTGGAAAGAGGACCGCGCGCTGCACGCCGCGATCTTGATGAAGCACGGGATGGCATCGCTAGCGATCGACATGCCGGGGACGGGTGAAGCTCCCGTGCTGTGGAGCGATCCGG
>CAMDMH010000357.1 GCA_945901835.1 Devosia equisanguinis
CCCGCCTGACACCGCCACTGTCGGGGTGCCGGCGCCGGGGCGATCGAGCCCCGCGAAGTGCGAAGCTTGCGCGATTTTCGTTGCTGGTGCCCCGCCCCTCGCCGCCGACGCCACAGCGTCAGCACCAACCCGAAGCCACCGATCCAGGGAGGAATGTTACGAACTCGCTTCCATCGGCCCGCAGGCATCAGCCAATCCGGCGCCGCTTTGCTTCTAGGTCGAAACTATCCTGCCAACTATGGCGGACTTGCGCCCGCATACCGCGCCCTGCCCCATTAATTCCTCGCCCCGCCCGCTTTGCGGACGCGATCGGCTGCTACCTCGGGTCATCGGTTGCGAACTGTTGTAACTACGGGTGCGCGAACGGACTGAGCAAAGTCCGTCCATATCCAAACCCGACGCTCGCTATGAGCCGATTAACCAACTCTGCCAATGTGGCCGACACGCCACGCCAGCCGCACGCGATGCCTCTTTTGAGCCACAAACCGGGATCACATGAATGTTCGGTGAATTTGGAATCGCTGGATATGCAGACAGCGGTTTCACGCGATGCGGGCGCGTTGATCACAGTTCCAGGCCAGCCGGTCGTCGATCGACAGGTGGTCAATCTTCTGTGGTCGCACTTCGACATCCTCGTTGCACGTTCACCGGGTGGGCCCTTCGCCCCCGACGTTCGACTTCGGCTGCATCAGACGCGGTCTGAGCTGAGCTGGGTTCTGAGCCGGTCTGAGTGAGGTGTGAGCTACCAGCGTGCTGAGCACCGGCCTGCCGAGATTTGTGTAACGACTGGCAGAACGGCTGGCTCGTGAGGAAGCGGAAAAGGACTTCCAGAATTATGCCCCCGAGGACATCCGACGAGATCAGGCGACCGAGCCGTCACGTGATCGAGGGCATGAAGGACGCGAAGAAGAACGTGAAGAAAAATAAGAATAACAATATGCTTCAGAGTAGCGGGCTCCGGAAGGATGCCAATCACGCCGGCCCAGCCCGCACGGGCGCCGTTACCCATGCAGGTGCGGCCGAGGAAGTCGTCTGCTATGCCCAAATCTAACTCGAACATCAGAGCCGGGATCGCCGGCCTTCTTGCACTGCTCGTCGCGACTGCGGCCCCCGCAATCGCGCAGCAGCCCAGGAAACCTGTCTTCAAGTCGCCCGAAGCGGCGTACGAGCAGGGCATGAGCCAGTGGCGAAGCGGCTATACCGAACTCGCTATTCCCGCACTCCGCCATGCGGCCGACCACGAGGTCTTCCTCGCGCAATACTATCTCGCGCGCATCCTGGCCGATAACGGCACGCCCTACACCGACCACGTCGCCGCCTATCAGCTATACCGCAAGCTCGCCCTCGATCATGCCAACATCGATCCCGAGGACGACAAGCGGAAGATCTTCGTCGCACGCTCGCTCACCGCGTTGGCCGGCTATGTGCGGCGCGGCTTGCCGCAGGCCGACGTTCGCCCCGATCCCGTCCGCGCCGTCGAATACCTTCGACACGCCGCGCAGTTCTTCAACGACGAGGAAGCCCAGTTCGATCTCGCCCGCATCTATCTGCAGGGCGACGGCGTGCCCCAGGACACGCGTTCCGGCCTTCATTGGCTCTCAGCGCTGACGCAGCGTGGCCACGCGGGCGCACAGGCCTTTCTCGCCGACATCTACTGGCGCGGCCGCCATAACGTGATGCGCGATCCCACCCGGGCCTTCGCCTTGATCTCCGTTGCCGTCGAGCATGCACCGGAGAACGAGCGGGTCTGGATCGAGGACATCTACCAGAACATCTATTGCGGCGCCCCCGCCGGCACGCGCACGCAGGCCCAAGGCATGGTCGCGGACTGGCGCCAGAAGTACGGCCGAACGAACGCGGGCGGAACGCGCTCGTCGCTCGGCGCACTCGTGCCGCAAGCTACCCGCAGCTGCAGCAACGGCGAGGCCGTGCCAGCTCCCCGCACACGCCTGGAGACGTCGCCTCCAGCTGCACGAACGGTGCCCACGGATAGCGCCAGCAGTCCTCCAAAGGGAATGCTGGATATCGGTACCACCGGCAACGCCTTCGCTCCGCGCTGAAGCGGCCGCGCCTGCGGCACCTCGGCCGCCCACTGGCGGCCCTCACACTGGCTTGGTAATCAACTCCCCGTTGTGCGTTTCGCACAGCGGCGGCTTCGTCGTATCCAAGTGGCCCCGATTCACACCGAGGAATATCCGATGGCCAAAGCGACAGCCAAGGGCGGCGCGCGCAGCAAGTCCGCCCATAAGCCCCTCGGCAACCCCGCCGACCTCACGGCCTGCGAAGCCGCCGCAGCCATCGCGCGGCGTGACCTGACCAGCGAAGAACTCGTCACCGCCTGCATCGCCCGCATCGACCAGCTCGAGCCCGAGGTGAAGGCGTGGGCCTTCCTCGGCCGCGACCACGCACTCGACCAGGCACGCGCCGCCGACGCATGGGCGCGCGAAGGCAAGGGCCTCGGCCTGCTGCACGGCGTGCCCGTCGGCATCAAGGACGTGATCGACACCGCAGATATGCCGACCGAAGCGAACTCGGCGCTGTTCAAGGACTACCGCCCGCGCCAAGACGCGGGCTGCGTTGCAGCCCTGCGTGCAGCCGGCGCGGTAATCATGGGCAAGACCGTAACGACCGAGCTTGCCAGCTCGACGCCCGGCGCCACCCGCAATCCCCGCAACCTCGCGCATACGCCGGGCGGCTCGTCGTCGGGCTCGGCCGCAGCCGTCGCGTGCGGAATGGTGCCGCTAGCGCTAGGCACGCAGACGGCGGGCTCGGTGATCCGGCCGGCATCGTTCTGCGGCGTCTACGCGATGAAGCCGACGTTCGGTCTCGTCTCGCGTCGCGGCGTCCTACTGCAATCACACACGCTCGATACCATCGGCCTCTATGCCCGCTGTATCGAGGATCTGGCCCTCCTCGCCGACGCCGCCGCCGTGCACGACAGCCAGGACCCCGTGAGCATTTCAGCCGCGCGCCCGCGGTTGTCGGCGATCGCGGCGAGCGATCCGCCGTTGCCGCCCGTGTTCGCCTTCATCCGCACACCCGCCTGGGAACAGACGTCACCCGTGCTGCGCGAAGCCTACACCGAGTTGATCGCTGAACTCGGCGGCCGCGTCGAGGAAGTCGACATGCCCACGCTGGCCCAGGCGACCGAATGCCAGCGCATCGTCCAGTCCGCTGAGAACGCCGCCTACTACGGCCTGTTTCGCGAAAGAAAGCCCGAGCTGGTCAGCGACGGCCTCACCGAGCGGCTGAAGTCCGGGGCGCGCATCGCAGCGCAAGACTACATCCGCGCCGTGAACATGCGCGATATGCTCTACGCCGCAGTCGAGGATCTGCTGACCCACTACAGCGCTATCTTAGCCCCGTCTTCGCTCGGTCCCGCGCCGAAGGGCCTCTCCAATACCGGCGATCCCGTGATGAACGGACTCTGGACGTATCTCGGCACACCTACGGTCAACGTGCCGCTGCTCGAGGCCGACGGCCTGCCGATCGGCGTGCAGCTCATCGGCGCCCGCCGCGACGACGGCCGCCTGCTCCGCAACGCCCGCTGGCTCGCCCGCCACCTCGCCGGCGAAGTGTGACGCGACAGCATTTTTTGATGGCGACCATCGGTGTCAGACCCTCCGGGTCTGACACCGAAATCACCGCTCGGGTCATTCACGCCGTTGTGCTTCCTCACCCCACCGTAGCCGGCACCTTCCTGTGCTTCGTCGCCTGCTCGTAGGCGTAGGCGAGTCGCAGCATCTTCGCGTCGTCGTAGGGCCGGCCGAGAAACGTGATCCCCGCCGGCAGCTTCGAGCGCGTGAAACCCGCCGGCACCACCACCGACGGCACGAAAACGAGGAACGTATTGATGTGCGGCGCGCCCTTCTGATCGACATGGGGCGGGTTCACGCCATCCTTTATCAGCGTCGGCGTATGCTCGACCGCCTTGTGCACGATCGCGTCGAGCTTGTGATCCGCCATCACGGCGAGCATCCGGATCATCAGCATTTCCCGCGCTTCGAGATACGCCCGCCGCTTCACCGGATCGTGCTTCGTCGTCCAGCGCAGATTGACGCCCTGCATCACCTTCGTGAACTTCGGTGACGCCAGCACGTCCGCACGCGTCTTGTACGGCGAATTGGCACTTCCCTTCACGTATTCCTCGAACGACGCTTCTTCCTCCTCGGCGCTGCCGTGCCGCGTTGCGAGGAGCGCCTTTAGATCGGGGATCACGATCGGATCGACGATCGTCGCGCCGGCCTTCGCAAGATCGGCGACGGCCCGGTCGAACACCTCCGTCACCTGGGCGAAGTCGTCGCTCTCCGTCTCGGCGTGATATCCCATGCTCTCGCGCAGGATGCCGATCCGCGCGCCCTTCAGTGCGCCCTTGTCGAGCAGCCCCGCGTAACTCTCCGGCGCGTTCCCGACGCCGCGCGCAGTGACCGGATCTATCGGATCGTATCCGACCATCCCATCGAGCAGGCGCGCAGCATCCTTCACCGTCCGGCACATCGGACCGAGCGAACCGTGGATCGACGGCCACCCGGCATAGACGCCGCCGCGGCTGACGAGGCCCGCCGTCGGACGCATTCCCACGACGCCGTTCCAGATCGACGGGCGGCGGATCGACGCGAACCCTTCCTGCCCGATCGCGACCGTGCAGAAGTTCGACGACACCGCCGCGCCCGAACCGCCCGATGATCCCCCCGCCGTCCGCTCCAGGTCGTAGACGCAGCGCGTCGAACC
>CAMDMH010000358.1 GCA_945901835.1 Devosia equisanguinis
GGCATCGACTTTCGAGCCCTCTTCGACTTTCAAAACCGCGATGCGCGCATCGCCCGCCCCGAACGGTGGCGCCACCGTTCGCAGTTCGCCCTCCGGTACGAGCTTGGCGAGCGCCACGACCTGACGCGCACTGGGCGCACTCGTCGCGACCGGCGCCTTGGGCGCGGGAACCGCGATCGGATCTTTGGTGCCCCCACCCGGCTGCAGGCCGAGAGCATGCATCGCCACGCGAATGCCCGGCGGCTGGAAGTACATCGCGATCACGCCGCCGGTCAGCATGATGACGGGGATGAGCGGCAGCCAGCGAATCTTGTGCAGCACCTGCCCGGCCATGCCGAACCGGCCGGCCTTCGCGACCGGCGAGCCGCGCTTGACGATCACGAGTGGCAACTCGGGCCGCGCAGGTTTAGCCTGACCCCCGGCGGCAGAGTCCTCGCTCGTCCCCGATCGTTCACCCGGCTTGCTCACGTCGGCACCCTTGGATTAGCAGCCACGCAGTCCTCAGAGACCTGCGACTCTACCATAAGACCGGCCCGATCGACCCACACGCATTGATCCCACGCATTGCCGTGCTCGCCCGAACTGCGGCGGCTTATGCTCATCGACCATACTGCCGCCGCAAACCCGCGGCATATCGCGCATCCCTTACCGATCGCCTCGTGTCCCGGCTGTCCGAGTCCGGGCTGGCGCGCGCCCTCTGGGAGAGCGTGTTCCGCGGCCGATGAGGTTATCGAGGTTGTAGCTCAGCGGTAGAGCGTCCGGCCACAAGCCGGGAGGTCGTGGGTTCGACTCCTTCCAACTTCTCCAACGACTAGCTCAATAGGTAGAGCATCCGACTGTTAATCGGACGGTCGCGGGTTCGAATCCCGTGTCGTTTGCCGCCCGCAAGGGCATGCCATTGGGGAAGCCGGCTGCTTCCCAGTTCGCTCTTCTGAGGATCGCGGCTTCGGCCTCGGTCCGAGGTCGAGAGAACGACGATTCGGGCGCTCTGCGCTCGCGCGGATACCGCCTGTCGGCGACGCCCGACGGCCCGGTCCCGGCTGCTCGTCCTGCTTGCAGGCGCGCTGTCCGCAGCCGGACCACGACGGCCGAACCGGCAGGCTGAAGCGCGAGCCCGTGGCCAGGACGTGGGAAGTTGCCGGCGACCTTCGAGCCTTGTCGTTTTCATTCCCCCTGGGCGATCGCGCCCTGGGCCAAGCCAGGTATTTCGAGGTGATGTGTTATGGCTGCCTTTTTCTTCACGATCATCGTACGCGATGACGAGCGCGCGTTCCTGCACCGTGACGGCCGCTTCGAGCGGTTGCTCGGCCCCGGCCGCTTCACTGCATTCGATCCCTCGCGCCGGCTCAAGGCCGAGCTGGTCAAGATCGTCCGCGCGGAGCTACCCGCCGACAAGGCGCTGCTGCTCGAGAAGACGCACCAGGCCATCGCCGAGCAGAACCTCGAGATCGTGCAGACCGCGGCCAACGAGGTCGCGATCGTGTCGTTCGACGGCGAGGCCAAGCACATCGTCACGCCCAACGCCACGCGCGCGTTCTGGAAGACGCTCACACAGGTCGACGTCGAGCTGATCGATGCAGCGACCGAGCTGCGCGTCGCCAAGCGGCACCTCGACCGGATGGACCTGACGCGCAACGCGCTCGTCACCGTCTCGATCGTCGAGGCGCACGAGGCTGGCCTGTTGTTCATGGACGGCAAGCTAGCCGAGCGCCTGACGCCCGGCCGGCATGCGTTCTGGAACGTCGGCCGCCCGGTTCGCGTGCAGAAGGTCGATCTGCGCCCGACGCCGCTCGAGGTCACGGCGCAGGAGATCCTGACCAAGGATCGCGTCGGTATCCGCGTGACGCTGACCGCGTTCATGAAGGTGATCGATCCGGAGAAGTCGGTCCTCGGCTCCAACGACGTGAACGGCACGGTCTACAAGCTTGTGCAGTTTGCGATCCGCGAGGCCGTCGCGACCCGCACATTGGACGAGATCCTGGCTGCACGCGACACCATCGACGCGCAGGTGCGCGCGTTCGTGACGGGCCGCGTCGTGGAATTCGGCATCGAGATCGGCGAGATCGGCGTCAAGGACGTCATCCTGCCCGGCGACGTGCGCGACCTCATCAACAAAGTCGTGGAGGCGGAGCGGACGGCGAAGGCCAACCTGATCCGCCGCCAGGAGGAGACGGCGGCGACCCGCTCGCTGCTCAACACGGCGCGGCTGATGGAGGACAACCCGATCCTGCAGCGGCTGAAGGAACTCGAGGCGCTGGAGAAGCTCGTGGAGAAGGTCGGCCGTATCGACCTCCACACGGGGGCGGGCGCTTCTGGTTTCGATGCACTGCTGTCGGGCCTCCTGAAGCCCGGCCGCGACGCGGAGCCCGATGCGAAGAAAGCGTGAGAAAAAAGGGGGCAGACCCAGGCGTATCTGCCCCCGACTTCCCGGCTTCCACGACTTTGCGATGGTTGGTTGACAAGCGCCCGGAACACCCTTAACTCGGCGCCGGAGCCCAGATGGCGGAATTGGTAGACGCACTAGTTTCAGGTACTAGCGCTCACAAGGCGTGGAGGTTCGAGTCCTCTTCTGGGCACCAATGCTTCTGAATGTCGGCGGTCGATGAAATTCCGACAGTAGTGAGGCTTGCGGTTCGGCGGTCGATAAGTCCTCCCGACCGAGCCCTGGCCCCTAGGATTAGCCCAGCCATCATCCCGTAGGACATCACTGAACCAGCAGGCTCAGGCGATCCCTGACGCGCGTTGCAATTGTCGTTGAACTCTTCACGATCATCGCTGGACTGTCGCGGGGAGCTGTCAGCGGTTCGATTGCTCGCGCCCTACCTCCCACACGTCATCGGGTTCGTCCCCCGTGAGGCCGCACGAGGTCCCCGAACATGCCGAAATAGGTCTGCGAAGGCTGTATCGGCCTGCGCTTTCACTTACTACGGCACCCTTCGCGTTTAGGATTGCAACAGCCACCGCGCCGAAAGTCGAGCATGTCCCCGATCAACCCCAGCCCCACGGCCGACGACAACCCACTCGGGCAACGCATCGCCAGGCGGCTCGACAAGCTCGCCTCTCTGAGCGACGAGCCCGGCCGCATCACGCGGCTCTACCTCAGCCCCTCCCATCGCAAGGCCGCCGAGCTCGTCGCGGGCTGGATGGCCGACTGCGGGATGTCTCCGCGGGTCGACGCCATCGGCAACGTGGTCGGCCGCTATCAAGCGACCACCCCGGACGCGCCCGTCCTCGTCATCGGCTCGCATGTCGACACCGTCATCGACGCCGGCAAGTTCGACGGCAATCTCGGCGTCGTCACCGCGATCGAGGTCGTCGAAAGCCTGCACCGCGCGGGCAAGAGACTGCCCTTCGCCATCGAAATCGTTGCATTCGGCGACGAGGAGGGCTCACGCTTCCCCAGTACGCTCGGCGGATCACGCCTGCTCGCCGGCAACTTCGACACCCGCATCCTCGACGAGACGGACGCAGACGGCATCACCCGCCGCGACGCACTCGCCGCATTCGGCTGCGACCCCACCCGCATCGAAAAAGACGCCCGTCGTTCCGAACGCGTGCTCGGCTACGTCGAAGTCCACATCGAGCAGGGGCCCGTGCTCGAAGATCGCAACCTCGCGGTCGGCGTAGTCACCGCCATCAACGGCGCAACACGCGGCACGATCGAGGTTCGCGGCGTCGGCGGCCATGCCGGCACCATCCCGATGCACCTGCGCCAGGATGCGGTCTGCGCAGCAGCCGAGATGACGCTGGCCATAGAGCGCCGCGCCGCCAGCGAAGCCGACCTCGTCGCAACCGTCGGCCGCATCGACATACCCGGCGGCGTCGTCAACAGCGTGCCGGGAGCCGCCGTCTTCACGATCGACGTGCGCAGCCCATCCGATGAGCGTCGCCTGCGCGCACTCGCCGACATCCAAACCGAACTCGAAGCGATCGCCGCCAGACGCCGCGTCGAGGTCTCGGTCAGGCTCGGCTACCAGGCGCCCGCAGCACCATGTGACGAACGGCTCTCCGGCCTCTTCGCCCAAGCCGTCGCCGATCATGGCATCGAGGTCCTGCGCCTGCCGAGCGGCGCCGGCCACGACGCCATGTCGTTCAGGGGCAAGTGGCCGATCGCGATGCTGTTCGTTCGCTGCCGTGGCGGCGTCAGTCACAGCCCTGCCGAGCACGCCTCGGTCGAGGATATCGACGTCGGCGCACGCGTGCTGGCCCGCTTCCTCGATCGACTCGCGAACCACGCCTGACCCAAGCCCTTCTCCGTCCCGAAAGTCACTGCCCATGTCGAATCTCCACGACCTCGTCGCGCAGCGCTTCCCCGAGCAGGTTCTCTTTCTAGCCGAGCTGATCAAAGTCCCCTCGTACAATCCACCCGGCGGCTGCGAGCCCCACGCACAGCGCTCCACGGAATTGCTGGAAGCTCTCGGCTTCACGGTCGAGCGTCATCGCGTCCCTGACGATCTCGTCCACGCGCACGGCATGAAAAGCGCCACCAATCTTGTCATCCGCCACACATTCGGCCCCGGCCCCACCATCGCACTCAACGCGCATGGCGACGTCGTCCCGCCGGGCGAAGGCTGGACGCGCGATCCCTTCGGCGCAGAGATCGTCGATGGCTGGATGTACGGCCGCGGCGTCGCCGTATCGAAGTCCGACTTCACCACCTACGCATTCGCCCTCGACGCCCTGAAACGCACCAACGCGGCGCTCAAAGGCTCGGTCGAGTTGCATCTGAC
>CAMDMH010000359.1 GCA_945901835.1 Devosia equisanguinis
ATCCTACGAATGGCGCTTCAATCGCCGCTTCGATCTGGCCAAGAACATAGAGCGCCTCGCCCGCGTTGCGGTCGCAACCGCGCCACGACCCTACCGGTCGATCGCCGCGGTCAGGCCGGCAGAGGTGATGACGGGGTAATCACGTCGCGGCAACTCTTGCACGCCCACCACAAGATCGCACGCACTCAAAAATCCGCCGTTTCACCCCTTCCCCAGCGGCGATGCCCCGAACGGGTTCTCGCGCTCGGCCTCGGCGAGCATCTCGCGCGCCCGCGCACAGTCCTTGCCCATTTGCACGATCAAGGCGTCCATGTCCGGAAACCGCTGGTCCGGCCGCACGAACCCGATGAACTCGATCTCGATCTCGCGGCCGTAGAGATCGCCGTCGAAATCGAACAGGAACACTTCGAGCACGGGCGCGCCGTTGTCGAACGTCGGCCGCTGCCCGAAATAAGCAGCCCCTTGCAGCTTCCGCCGGCCGCCGTCCGGCTCGGACATGCCAACCGTTACCGCGAAGATGCCGTGGCCGAGCGCCGTCCCGGGCTCGAGCCGGATGTTCGCCGTCGGAAAGCCCATGCCCGTTCCGCGTCGCGCCCCGCCGGTCACCACGCCGGTCACGCTCCACCAATGGCCGAGCTCCACCGCCGCACCGCGCACGTCGCCCGAGGACAGCCGGGCCCTCACCGCCGATGAAGAAAACACTTCGCCTGCCTCCGCTTGGGGTGCGATCACCGTCACCCCGAACCCGCGCTCGACGCCGAGCTGCCGCATGGTATCGGGCGCGCCCGACCGCCCCTTGCCGAAATAGAAGTCGTAGCCGATCACGACATACTTTGTCCCGAGACCGTCGACCAGCACACTGTCGGCAAACTCGGCGGGCGGCATTCCCGCGATCTCCGCATCGAAAGCGATGACGGCCGCAAAGTCCAGCTCCAGCCCGCGGAACAGCCGCAATTTCTGATCGAGCGTCGTTAGCGCGAACAGCGGCTTGTCCGGCCGGAAGAACATCCGCGGATGCGGCTCGAATACCATCGCCCCCGCCGGCCTGCCGAGTAGCCGCGCCTGACGCAACGCTACCAGCAGCAGCGCCTGATGGCCGCGATGCACGCCATCGAAATTACCGATAGCGAGCGCCCCACCGCGCAGCCCATAGGGCACGTCACGAAAACCGGAGACGACTTGCATTCCTGCTCACTTCTGCCTACCCGGCTCTGCCTATCCGGCCGGCTCGCCCCCAGATCAATCGTCATGACACCATTCGTCATGAGACCACTCGTCAACAGCCGAGACATAGCGAACAGGTCGACCGGAGCAAAGCCCCGGTCACGTTCGAACAGATCTGAGTGGGAAATGCGATCAGATCAAGCCGCAGGACGCGCCGGCACCATCAGCACCGCTTCGCCTTCGAGAACCGGCTTGCCCGCGACGAGGCACTGGCACTCGAACCGCGCGCGCCGCTTGGCCGGGATCAACTCGATGAGCTTGACCTTGGCGATCACCGTATCGCCGATCCGGACGGGCGCCTTGAAGTTCAGCGTCTGCGAAACGTAGATCGCGCCGGGGCCGGGCATTTCCATCCCGAACACCGCCGAGATGTAGCCCGCCGTGAGCATTCCGTGGGCGATACGCCCCTTGAACATCGTGCGCGCCGCGTAGGCCTCGTCCAGATGCACAGGGTTCTTATCGCCGGAAACATTGGCGAAAGCCACGATGTCGGCGTCGGTGACGACCTTCTGGAAGCTCGCCTCCATACCGGTCTCGAGATCCTCGAAAAAGTAGACCTTGCGCTCCAGTACGGTCATTAAGGCGTGCTCCTAGAATCACGAGCCCCCGGCAATTGCCGTTGTCGGCTGCGTGGAAGACCCTCGCTTGTTTCCCCCCGGTCCCACGTCCGAACCGGCACTTCGTGTCTTGCCTAAGGACACGTCACACTGTCTCGGCAAAGCATCAAACGTGATGCATCTTTACCGCGCCGCACTTTATTGGCCTGTTCGTGTGCATCGCAACAACAATAGCGTTCCTGCGACAAAACTGCGGCAGCCAAGCCGATAATTTGGCAAATTACATTAACGCATGCAGCTCCGTACCCATGTCGAATGAACTGATTCGGGCCCGTGTGGTTCCGCGCGCATGCGAGGGTCTTTCGCTTGTGCAGCAAGGGTGGCCGCTCTGCATCACCACAGCACGAGCCCCCCGCGACGGCATTTTGCCTGCCGAACACTCAACCGACCAAACGCTCTTGACTTGAGCCCCGCCGGCAAGGCCCGATGCGGCCGGCGCTCGAGGTCGCGAGGTGCCGTTGGGAGGGCATGTCATGGGCACTGCATCGGTACGTCGGATTGGCCTGATCATTCCCTCTTCCAACCGCATGGTCGAGCAAGAGATGGCCCACCACTACCCCGCGGGCGTCGTGGTCCACATCAATCGCCTTCGCATGACGGGACCTCAGAAAGTTCCGCTGAAACAACTGCTTCCACGCGTCACGGAAGCAGCAGCCGCGCTTGTCGACGCCAAATGCGACGTGGTCACGTTCCACTGCACCGCCAATTCGACCGACGATGGCGCGGAAGGCGAAGCCGCTATCCTGGAGACCCTCGAAAAGGCCGGCGCCCCGCGCGCATCGTCGACCGCCACCGCCGTCCGCCGTGCCCTCGACGTCTACGGCGCCCGCCGCATCGTGTTGGTCACCCCATACTCGCAAGCCGTCACCGACCATGAAGCAGAATTCTTCAAGGGCCTCGACATCGAGGTCCTGACGGCTGTCGGCCACGACCTCGGCAACAGCGACGCTTACTGTGCCGCACCGCCGTCGTTCTGGCTCGAAAAGACCCTCGCCACCCGCCATGCCAAGGCCGACCTCTATTTCGTCAGCTGCGCCAACATTTCAGCGTTCGACGTGATCGCCGAACTCGAAGCCAAGCTCGAGCGGCCCGTCATCTCGAGCAACCAGGCAGTCGTCTGGGACCAGATAGCCGGCCACGGCTTAGGCCTCCCCCCCGGCGCGCGCGGCTCGTGCCCCGGCAGCCTCCTGTCGAAACTCTGACGTTCCCCGAGCCGCGTCTCCCAGCGCCCAGCCAACTGATACCTGCCACCGACATCAGCCGAGGGATTGCCAAGATGATCTCGAAGTCCGCTCTCGCAGTCACCGCAGCCATCGTCCAACTCGCCGCGGCATCCCCCGTCGCGGCCCAGGAAGACGTCGCCGCTTTCTTCAAGGACAAGCAGCTGAAGCTCGTCGTCGGCTCGGCTGCCGGCGACGGCTACGACGTCAACGCGCGCGTGCTCATCCGCCATTGGGTGAACCATATCCCCGGCAAACCGCAGATCATCATCCAGAACCAGAACGGCGCGGCCAGCGTCGTCATGACCAACGCGGTCTACAACACCGCCCCGCGCGACGGCACTGTGATAGGCGGCGCGATCAACGGCATGACCACGGCCCCGCTCGTCACGCCCGACGTCGTCAAGTTCGACCTCGGCAAGCTGATCTGGCTCGGCTCCACCAACCACGACATCCAGGTCACCTATCTCTGGCACACCTCGCCCGTCCGCACGCCGCAGGACCTCCTGACACAGGAAGTCGTCGTCGGCGCCACCGCCGCCGGCACCACGCACGTCGACTATCCGCTCGTCGCCCGCGCCCTGTTCGGCCTGAAATTCAAGCTCGTCAGCGGTTATCCCGGCACCGCGCCGGTCCATATCGCGATGGAGCGCGGCGAGGTCGCCGGCTTCGGCTCGAACGGCTGGCTGGCGCTGAAAGCGCTGAAGTCCGAGTGGATCGCCGACAAGAAGGTCCACATCGTCATGCAGTACGCCATGAAGCGTTCGCCCGTTTTTCCAGACGTGCCCGCCATCGGCGAACTCGTGAAGAACGACGCCGACCGTCAGGCGATCGAGATGATGGTCACGCGGCTTCAGTTCGGCCGGCCGTTCTTCCTGCCACCGGACGTGCCGGCCTCGCGCGTCGAGGCCCTTCGCCGCGGATTCGACGCCACGATGAATGACCCCGCGTATCTAGCCGAAGCCGAGAAAGCCAAGCTCGATGTCGCCCCGATGCGCGGTGAGGATATCGGCCCCCTCGTCGCCAAGGTGCTGGCGACGCCGCCGGAAATCGTGGCCCGCGTCCGGGCAGCACTCGCCGACGGCGCCAAGAAATAGCGCTTATCGAATTTCGCCAGACAAGGTTGACGCTCGCTGCCTTAACCCCCACCTGCAAAAGTGGACAGAACGACGGCGAGAGGCCGTATCGCCTCAACCAGGGTATTCCCATGATGCGCACTGAGCACGACAAGACCCGCGTAGCCGCGGAGCGCGCCGACGATCAGATCGGCTTTTATATCAATCTGGCCGTCTACCTGCTGGTCAACGCCATCCTGGTCGGCCTCAACGTCCAGTCGGGCGAGGCGTGGTGGGCGCAGTGGCCGGCGCTCGGCTGGGGCATGGGCATCGCGGGCCATGCCCTCGCCGTTTTCGGCAGCACCCCGCGCATCTTCGCCGAGTGGCGCCTGCGCCGGATAAACCGCCTCCGCTCGCAGCTCTGACCGGGCTTTGACGCCGATTTATTTCGTTTTATCTGACGCAGGAGCCTCTTGCAAAACGCCGAAAGGCGGATCGGTTGCGGGTGGTCGGCGACCGTCGGCGGGGCGCCTTGTCGTTGCTTGTTATGACATGACGCCCCTCACGCCGCAATTCACACACACCTCGACCGTCGGCGCCCTTCATTCCCTGA
>CAMDMH010000360.1 GCA_945901835.1 Devosia equisanguinis
GCTTGGCGTGCCGCCCGAGGCGCTTCGTGATTTCGTGAAGCGGATCGGCGTCGCGAAGGCGTACTCCATCGTCGACGCCGGCATGCTCGAATTCTCGATCCGTGAGGTGCTGAACAAGACGGCGCAGCGACGCATGGCCGTGCTGCGGCCGCTCAAGGTCGTGATCGAGAACTATCCGGAAGGCCAGTCGGAGGAGATGGACGCGGTCAACCATCCCGACGATGCCTCGGCGGGAACCCGCAAGGTGCGCTTCGGGCGGGAACTCTGGATCGAGCAGGAAGACTTCATGGAGAACCCGCCCAAGAAGTTCTTCCGGTTGTCGCCGGGTACCGAGGTGCGTCTGCGCTATGCGTATTTCGTGACGTGCAAAAGCGTCGTCAAGAACGATAAGGGCGACGTGGTCGAGCTGCGCTGCACCTACGATCCGCAGACGAAGGGTGGCAACACGCCTCCTGACGGCCGCAAGGTGAAGGCGACGCTGCACTGGGTGTCTGCAGCGGATGCGCTCAAGGCGGAGGTGCGCCTCTACGAGCCGCTATTCATGTCCGAGAGCCCGGATGCCGGCAACTTCGTTGCGGACCTCAATCCGAAGTCGCTGGAGGTGATTTCGGACGCACGGCTCGAGCCGGCATTGGCGGGCGACACCGCCGCGGTGCAGTTCGAGCGGCTGGGGTATTTCTGTCCGGATACGGACAGCAAGCCCGGCGCGCTGGTGTTCAACCGCACCGTCGGTCTGCGCGATACGTTCGCGAAGGAAGTGAAGGGTGGCGGCAAGGAAGTGAAGGCCGGGGGTAAGAAGTAGGGCGGCTGGTTTCACAGCTTCTACTGCCCCTCAGCCTGCCCCTCTCCCCATTTCTGCTACGTTTCGATGGGGAGAGGGAAAAAGCTCAATAGTGGATCGAGCCCTTTGCGCCGCCGCCGACGGCGATGCTGTCGCCGTTGATCGAGACGGAGCGGGGCGAGCAAAGGAACGCGATTACGTCCGCGACCTCCTCGGCGTCGACTATGCGGCCCAGTGAGTTCTTGGAACCCATCTGCTTTTCGATCTCCTGGATCGACACTTTTTGAGCGGCGGCCGCGCGCTCGAATACGCCGGCGGATTTTGCCGTGCGCGTCGTGGCGGGGGGCACGCACGTGACGTTGATGCCGAAGGGGCCCAGTTCGTCGGCGAGGTTCTTGCTCAGGGCAGCGACCGACACGTTGCGGACGCTGCCGACGATGTTGCCGGTGGTGCGTGCAGCGAGGCCTGAAATGTTGATGATGCGGCCCCAGCCGTTCTTCTTCATGAACGGGACCACCTCGCGCGCTGTGCGCAGATAGCCCATCACCTTCGTGTTCATCTCGGCCATCAAAAGCTCGTAGGTGGTCTCTGCGAGGCCGGGCGGCTTGCCCGACTGGCCGCCGGGGTTGGCCGCCGCGTTCACGAGGATGTCGATGCGGCCGAACGTGTTGGCTGCGATCGCCACCATCTCGCGGACCTTGGCATCGTCGGTCGTGTCGGTCTGCAGGGAAAGGACGCGGCGGCCGGTCTCGTTGGCGATCTCGGTGGCGGCGGCGGTGAGGGCGGTCATGTTGCGGGCGGCGATCGCCACGTCCACGCCCTCGCGGGCGAGTTGGCGGGCCACCGCCTTGCCGATCCCGATACTGCCGCCCGAAACGATCGCGGTCTTGCCTTGCAGCCTCAGATCCATGTCGGTTCTCCCTTGGAAAATTCTTGTTCTCGATACCTTTAGCGCGCGCGAACGCATACCGCCAGCAGCGCTATGCGAGCTCATCCGGGTGCTGACGCAAGCGCCGACGCGACCTTGCAACGTGGCGTCCAAAGTCCTAGGTTCCGGTCATTCCAATCACCCCCTTCAACCCTCTTGTGCCGGAGACGATCCCATGGCTTTCACCCTACCCGCGCTGCCCTACGCGTACGATGCGCTCGCGCCCTACATGTCGAAGGAGACGCTCGAGTTCCACCACGACAAGCACCACAACGCCTACGTCGTGGCTGGCAACACGCTCGCCGGTGACGGCACAAAGTATGCCGGCAAGTCCCTCGAGGACATCTGCAAGGAGGCCTTCGCGGGCAAGGACCAGCCGGTCGTCAACCAGATCGGACAGCACTGGAACCACACCCATTTCTGGCAGTGGATGAAGCCGAACGGCGGCGGCAAGAAGTTGCCCGGCAAGCTCGAAACGCTCGTCACGGCTTACGGCGGGTACGACAAGCTACGTACGGATTTCGTGCAAGCTGGCGTGACGCAGTTCGGCTCGGGCTGGTGCTGGCTCGTGATCGACAAGGACGGCAAGCTCGCCACCGCCAAGACGCCGAACGGCGAGAACCCTCTGATGCACGGGCAGAAGCCGATCCTGGGCTGCGACGTGTGGGAGCACAGCTACTACATCGACTACCGCAACCTGCGCCCGAAGTATATCGAGGCCTTCTTCGACAACCTCGTGAACTGGGAGCACGTCGAGAAGCTGATGGGCTGATGCCGTCGGCCAGCTTCTGATATGCGCGACCATGGGAGCCGGAACCTCTGTTGTAGGGTTCCGGCTCTCGGCATTCACGCTTGCCTCGCAATGTTCCGAATTGCCACGTATTCGACTTGGTGCGAAACACGCGCCGAACTCGAGGCTCGCTGAAGAGCCCCGACACGATATGGGAGGACATATGATTACTCGTTTGCGTCTGCTGCCAGCGATCACGCTCGCCGCACTCATGCTCCTACCGTCGATGGCTTCCGCTCAGGACTGGCCGACCAGGAACGTGAAATTCCTCGTGCCGCTGGGACCAAGCTCCGGCGCCGACATCACTGCCCGGCTCCTGGCCGAACGGCTGCAGACGAAGTGGGGACAAGCCGTGACGGTCGAGAACCGCGCCGGCGGCGACGGCATGGTCGGGATCACGGCGTTCCTCAGCGTCAACGACGATCACACGCTGTTTTTCGGCCCCACGGCGACCTACACCGCGCACCCCTATATGCGCGCCACGGTTCCCTACAACGCCAACGACATCATCCCGCTCGTGCGGACCTCCGTCACGGTGGTTACGGTTGCCGTGCCGACTGCGCTCGGCGTCAACTCGCTCAAGGAACTCGTCGACCTCGCCAAGAAGCAACCGGGCAAGCTCAACTGGGCGGCCGTCACCGGCTTGAACGAGTACCAGTTCATGTCGTTCGTGAAGTCCGCCGGCATCGACATGGTCCGCGTCCCCTACCGAGACCTCAACCAAGCCGTGACCGACCTGAGCGAAGGCCGGATACAGTCTTATTCGTCGGCTTACGCAACGGCTCGACCGGCCGTGGAAGGCGGCAAGATAAAGGTGCTCGCGCTGACCAACACCACCCGCGCGCCGATGCTTCCCGGCATTCCGACCTCCCGCGAGGCCGGATATCCCGCGCTCGAATTCGATGGGCTGGTCGGCATCCATGGCACGCCTGTCGTGCAGGCTTCCGCTCGCGCGCGCATCGAGAAGGATGTGCTCGAAACGCTGAAGGACAAGACGATCACGGACCGTCTGACCGCGACCGGAACACTGGTAGCGCCGGGGACGGCTGCGGAGTTCGTCGCAGCGATCGACGCGCAGAAAAGCGTCGCAGCGCAAACCGCGAAGTTCCTCGACCTGAAGCCGGGGCAGTAGCGGAAGGCTCGCGGCCGCTCTTGGTCGAGCCGGAGGTAGCTGATGAACGAATCCTCGTCGACTCGTGTCAGGACAACCGGCCAGAGCCTGCTCACGGCGCAACTCATCCGCAATGCGTGGTACGTCGCGGCCTGGGCCGATGAACTCGGTCCGGGCTCGATGCTTGCGCGGACCGTGCTGGGTGAGCCCGTCGTCATGTTCCGAAAGACGGACAGTACTCCGGTTGCACTGGAGAACCGCTGCCCGCATCGCTTCGCCCCTCTCAGCATGGGCAAGCTGCTAGACGGCGATCGCATCCAATGCCCGTATCACGGACTGGAATTCGATGCGGCCGGCTCGTGCGTCCTCAATCCGCATGGGCAGCAGAACATCCCTAGCCGGGCGCGGATCGCTAGCTTTGCAGTGGTCGAAAAGCATCGCGCGCTATGGATCTGGATGGGCCAGGGCAGCGCCGATCCCGAGCTCATTCCCGATTTCTCGGTCCTCGACGAGATACCAGACTTCTGCGGCACGAAGCTCGACAGCATCAGGATCGAAGCCGGCTACAAGTTGATCGTCGACAATCTACTCGACCTCAGTCACACGAGTTTCCTTCACGCCGGCACACTCGGCAATGCCGATACCGTCAGATCGACGGTAGACGTCCAGCAGGAGGGTGATGACATCATCGTCACTCGCTTCGCCACCGATGCGGCGCCGCCGGGACGGTCCGCGATGCAATGGCCCGGGCATCCGGAGCGAGTGGATGTGTTCACGCGAATACGTTGGACGGCGCCGAGCACGCTCAATCTGCTCACCGGCGTGTGCGAGATCGGCAAGCCGTGGGACACCGGCACGGGAATTCACGCGCTACACATGCTCACGCCCGAGACCGAGCATTCCACCCACTATTTCTTCACCGCCGTTCGTTTCGGCCTGAGAACTACAGACGCGGCGGCAAACCGCGCGATACAGGAGAAGATCGCCCAGCAGCGGCGCTACGCCTTCGAGATCGAGGACGCCCCGGTGATCGAAGCGCAGCAGCGCAATCTCGAAGGTGCCCGCCGCCGGCTGGAGCCGGTGGTGCTGTCCGTCTATGCCGGCGCCGTCCGATTT
>CAMDMH010000361.1 GCA_945901835.1 Devosia equisanguinis
ACGGGATCGGTTGCTTGGCAACGAGCCCCAGCTTGTCCGCAACCGGCTTCAACGCCTTGAAGTGATGCACCGCCAGCGGGCGCGAACGCCCGAGCTTAGCCCCCACCACGACGCGCGGCGGCGCCATCTCGATCGCCCCCTGCTCCGTCTGGAACTTGACCGGAAGGCCGCCCTTGATCTCGACGCCGTCGATCCGCTCGATGAAATCCATGAACCAGTGCCGGCGATGGAACTCACCGTCGGTGCACACCTTAAGCCCCGCCGCGCGCTGCATCGCCGCCACGTCCTCGACAGCGCGCGCTTCCACGTCCCACAACTGCTCGGCCGTGATCTTCCCCTGAGCCACCGCAAGCCGCGCCTCGTGCACCGCCGCCGGCCTC
Organism: Devosia equisanguinis; assembly: GCA_945901835.1. Taxonomy (GTDB): domain Bacteria; phylum Pseudomonadota; class Alphaproteobacteria; order Rhizobiales; family Hyphomicrobiaceae; genus CAMDPA01. Next base: position 381 of record CAMDMH010000361.1, read on the forward strand.
AGAAAGCTGCCGACGATCTCGGCCTTGAACGGCGGTTTTTTCGTGGCCATGCGCGTTTCCCGACTGCAATTTTGCTGCTTGAGATTGAAGGCGACCGACGAGTGTAACGGTTCGTCAGTCTCGTAGGCTGGGTCAAGCGAAGCAAAGCGCAGCGCGACCCAGCCACTCCGGCGCGACGCTGAAGCTGGGTCGCGGCAGCGCATTGACCCAGCCTACATACGAACCATTCTACCGATTCGTCAGCTTCAACTCGATGCGCCGGTTACGCCGCAGAACTTCTTCCGTCGCTCCCTGCTCGAGCGGCTGGAACTCGCCGAATCCTGCGGCCACGAGCCGGCGCGGCGGCACCCCACGCGATACGAGATAACGCACCACCGAAATCGCGCGCGACGTCGATAACTCCCAGTTCGACGGGAAATTCGCGCTCGATATCGGCCGCGCATCGGTGTGCCCGTCGACCTGAAGCGCCCAGTCGATCTCCGGCGGGATCGAGCGTTCCAGCTCGATGATAGCGTCGGCGAGCTGATCGATGGCCTGCAATCCTTCGACCGTCATCGTTGCCTGGCCGGACGGAAACAGCACCTCGGACTGGAACACGAACCGGTCGCCGACCACCCGGATGTCCTTGCGATCGCGCAGCAGTTCACGCAGACGGCCGAAGAAATCCGAGCGATATCGCTGCAGCTCCTGCACCTGCCGCGCCAACACGGCATTGAGCCGGCTGCCGAGATCCTTGATCCGGTCCTGCGCGGCCACGTCCTTCTTCTCAGAGGCTTCCAGCGCCTCGTTGAGTGCTGCGATCTGCCGGCGCAAAGCCAACAGCTGCTGATTGAGCAGATCGACCTTCGCCATCGCCTCGTTGGAGATCTTCTTCTGCTCGTCGATCTCGGTGGAAAGCCCCGCCAGTCGCCCCGCCGCCGCACGGCTCTTCTCGTCGTTATCCAGCGAAAATCCCTGCAGCTTGGAATTCTCTGCCCTGAGGCTCGCCAGCGTCGCCTGCAACGCCGCCAGCTCGTTGACCGACGAAGTTGCCTTGCCCTTCTCGAGCGAAAGAAGGCTTGTCAGCTCGCCGATCTGCCGCGTCAGCCGCCGCAGTGCGTCATCTTTCCCACTCGCTTCCCGCGCCACATAGTACTGCGCGACCATGAAGATCGTCAGAAGGAACATGAACACCATCAGCAGCGTCGACAGCATGTCGACGTAGCCGGGCCAAAACTCAGAGTACTCGGATGTGCGTCGCTTTCGCGCCATCGTCAGATCCTTTTGGCGCCGAGCCGCGCCGTAAGCTCCTTCAGCAGCGCCGTCACTTCCTGGTTCTGCGCAGCTTGCTCGTCGACCCACTGCCGCAGCACCTGCTGCTCCTGCCGCATCTGGTTGGCGAGTTGCCCGACCCCGGTAGCGAGCTCCCGGATCGAGTCGGCGCTACCCGCAGCCCCCGAGCCGCCCCCCATCCGCTTCGACATCTCCGAGATGTTCCGCTGTACGTCGAGCAGCGCCCCATAAAGTTGCCGGTTGGCCTGATCGCCGGAGCCGGCCGCAGCCGGCGTCAGATCCGTGATCCCCGACAGCCACTCTTCCAGTTCGTTATAAAAACGGTTGTGTGCATGGCTCGCCTGCAGCTCGAGGAAGCCCAGCACCAGCGAGCCCGAAAGGCCGATCAACGAAGCCGAGAACGCCGTGCCCATGCCCTTGAGCGGCGCCGCGAGCCCCGATTTCAAGTCCTCGAACATAGCGCCCGTGTTCTCTCCCTTCGTGTCGAGCGACTGGATCGTATTGCCGACCGAAGATATCGTCTCTAGCAGGCCCCAGAAAGTGCCCAACAGCCCGAGGAACACGAGCAATCCCACGAGATAACGGCCTGTGTCCCGCGCCTCGTCGAGACGCGTCCCGATCGAATCCATGATCGATCGCATCGCCGTCGTCGACAGCGACAGCGTCCCCGTCCGCTCGCGCAGCATCGTCGCCATCGGCGCCAGCAACGTCGGAGGCGCGCCGCCGGCAAGCCCAGGATCCGCGATCCGGAAAGCATTGACCCAGGTAATCTCGGGATAGAGCCGAACCACTTGCCGGAAAGTGAACAGAATTCCGAAGAAAAGCACGCCCAGGATCAGGCCGTTTAGGAAAGGGTTCGTCAGGAACGCTGACTTGAGCATCGGTGAAGCGATCGCGGCGATGAACCCGATCAACGCCAGGAACACAAGCATCCGCATGAGAAAAACGCTCGGCCGCGACAGCGTCTTGTGCAGCGGTGGGGAAAAATCGGGCTGACGCTTCTTGGCCATGTATGCTCCGAGTATGCTCCGAGTATTCTCTGGTACCTGCAGACCGATCGTTCACGCTCGAAAAGGATCAGCTTCGATCGCGAACGGACGCCAGACGTCCGACGAGACATCCAACGAGAACCTCGACGCCGTTCGGACAGCGTTGGGGTGCCCGACCTCCTGCCTACTGCATCAGACGATTATGACCATCTCACAGCAAAGGCGCACGTCGGCTTATCCGGCTCCATCGAGAATCTGCATCATGCTCTTGTGAAGGATACCGTTGGCAGCGACCAGCCCCCCCGATTCCAGCATCTTCTGCCCGCCGTCCATGTCGGTCACCGTCCCGCCGGCTTCCTTTACCATGACGATGCCCGCCGCCATGTCCCAAGGCTGGATGTCGTGCTCCCAATAGGCATCGAACCGGCCTGCCGCCGTCCAAGCGAGGTCCAGCGCCGCCGAGCCCGTGCGCCGCACGCCGGACACCTCTTTCATAACCGCCGCGACTTCGCGCAGGAACATCGGATGGTTCGGCCGCCCGCGATGCGGAATACCGGTCGAAACCACCGCGTCCGCCATCGACTTCCGCGCCGCCATCCGCAGCTTGCGGTCATGTGGCCCTTGCCCCAGCAGGAAGCTGCCCTTGCCCTTCTCGGCGACGTAAAGCTCGTCCGCCGCCGGGTTGTAGATCACGCCTGCGATCAGCTCGCCGTCGCGCTCGAGCCCGATCGAGATCGCGAACAGCGGAATGCCGTGCAAAAAGTTGGTCGTGCCGTCCAAGGGATCGACGATCCAGCGATTGCTGCCGTCCGAGCCGGGAACCTCCCCGCGCTCCTCCATCAGGAAGCCGTAGCCGGGCCGCGCCTTTTTCAGCTCGCGAAACAGCGTGTCTTCGGATTTGTGATCTGCCGCGCTGACGAAGTTCGCCGGCCCTTTGACCGACACCTGCAGCAACTCCACCTCGCCGAAGTCCCGGGCAAGGCCCCGACCAGCTTTGCGGGCCGCTGCCACCATGATGTTGATAAGCGCTGAAGCGGGCATGGCAATCTCGTTCCTGCAAATTGTCTAAGAGCAGCACCGGCTGTTCGACCAGACCGGCGACTTTCGCCACGGTCTTGCCTGCGGAGCGGGCGGAGCGCAACTCGGCCTGAGGATCACACCGCTGCGACACGAACGCCACAGCTTCCATGGATAACACAAGCACGAGCGATCCGGATCGTGAACGCCAACCTATAATGGCGCTGCCGGCGAACCCCATCGGATCAGAATGGGATCACCCAGGCGAGAGGAAACCTGCGCCCGAACGGGCCATCGAGGAGCCTGCCCATGTCATCTGAACAACGCCTCATCTTGCCCGCCGTCGGCGGCCTTTACAGCGGTCTCGACCGCTTCGCCGGCCCGCTGATTCGCATCACGCTCGGCGCGCTTCTCCTCCCTCACGGACTGCAGAAACTGTTCGGCTGGTTCGGCGGCCGCGGCCTCCAAGCCAATACTGAGTTGTTCGGCAAGCTCGGTTACAATCCACCCTGGCTGTGGGCCAACCTCGTCGTTGGAACGGAAGTGATCGGCTCCATCCTGCTGATCATCGGCTTGTGGACGCGCCCCGCGGCCCTCGCCATTGCGATATTCGCTTTCAATGCGGCCATCTTCACGCATGGCCGAGGCGGCTTTTTCTGGTCCAGCGGTGGCAGTGAGTATTCGATCCTGTTGTTCGTGTGCGCGCTCTTCGTCTTGATCCGCGGCGCAGGCGGCTTCTCGGTGGACCGCGCGATCGGCCGCGAGTTCTAGGGCTGGAGCAAGCGGCAAAGTCCCCGACCTTGCCGCTTGCCACTCCGATGGGTCAGAGTGTCCCCAGCAAACTGTTCTGGGAGCTGGCCATGCCGGATATTGCGGAAAAACACATCGTCGATACGGCATGGCTCGCGGCCAATCTAGGGAGCCCCGGCCTCGTCGTCCTCGACGGCTCCTGGCACCTGCCGCAGGAAAAGCGCGACCCGAAGGCGGAATTCGCTGCCGCCCATATCCCCGGCGCGCGCTTTTTCGACATCGACGCCACCTCCGATCACTCGTCCTCGCTC
>CAMDMH010000362.1 GCA_945901835.1 Devosia equisanguinis
GGGGTCTTTACACATTTCAGAGGTGTAAAGGTCCCGGATAGCCTCGCTTCACTCGGCTTCCGGGAACGCAGAAACTTCTATGTTAGCGCGGATGGGCCATCGGCCGCGACCCAACACTTTTTCGGCATGCCGTGGATGTTGGGTCGCGCTGAGCTTGACCCAACCTACGCCGGATCAGAAAAGCCCTTCGATCTGGCCCTTGTCGTTCAGGCGGATCGTGTCGGCGCTCGGCACGCGCGGCAGGCCCGGCATGGTCATGATGTCGCCTGTGATGACCACGATGAACTCCGCGCCGGCAGAGAGACGCAGCTCGCGAACCGGAACCACGTGGCCTGACGGCGCACCGCGCAGGTTGGGATCGGTCGAGAACGAATACTGCGTTTTCGCCATGCACACCGGCAGGTGCCCGTAGTTCACCTGCAAGTCCTTGAACTGATTGCGCACGCTGGTGTCGGCGACGATGTCGGACGCGCCGTAGATCTCGGTCGCGATCGTCTTGACCTTGTCCCACAGCGGCATCGCGTCGGGGTAGAGCGGGGAGAAGTTCGACTGTCCGCTGTCGGCAACTTCGACGACGTGCCGTGCGAGCGGCTCGATGCCGGCGCCGCCCTTGCCCCAGTGCTCGCACAGGAACGCCTTCACGCCCATGCTCTCAGCGGCCTTCATCACTTCCGCGATCTCCGCGTCGGTATCGGTGATGAACTTGTTGATGGCGACGATCGGCGGCACGCCGAACTTCTTCACGTTCTGGATGTGCCGCTTGAGGTTGTCGCAGCCTTTGGCGACCGCGGCGGTGTTCTCGCCCTTGAGGTCGTCCTTGGCAACGCCGCCGTGCATTTTCAGCGCGCGGATGGTCGCCACGATCACCGCAGCGGCAGGCTTCAGGCCGGCCTTGCGGCATTTGATGTCGAAGAACTTCTCGGCTCCGAGATCGGCGCCGAACCCGGCTTCCGTCACCACGTAGTCGACGAGCTTCAGCGCGGTCTTGGTCGCGAGCACCGAGTTACAGCCATGCGCGATGTTCGCGAACGGACCGCCGTGGATGAACACGGGATTGTTCTCGAGCGTCTGCACGAGGTTCGGCATCAGCGCGTCCTTGAGCAGCACGGTCATCGCGCCGTCGCCCTTGAGCTGCTTGGCCGTGATCGGCTTGCGGTCACGCGTGTAGCCGATGACGATGTTCCCGATGCGCTTCTCGAGGTCCTGCAGGTCAGAGGCGAGGCAGAAGATCGCCATGATTTCCGACGCGACCGTGATGTCGAAGCCGTCCTCGCGCGGGAAGCCGTTGGCCACGCCGCCGAGCGAGTTGACGATCGAGCGCAGCGCGCGGTCGTTCATGTCCATCACGCGGCGCCATGCGATGCGGCGCTCGTCGATGCCGAGGCTGTTGCCCCAGTAGATGTGATTGTCGATCAGCGCCGACAGCAGGTTGTGCGCGGATGTGATCGCGTGGAAGTCGCCGGTGAAGTGGAGGTTGATGTCCTCCATCGGCACGACCTGGGAATAGCCGCCGCCGGCAGCGCCGCCCTTGACGCCGAAGCACGGCCCGAGCGAGGGCTCGCGTAGGCAGCTAATCGCCTTCTTGCCGATCCGGTTGAGGCCGTCGCCGAGACCGACCGTCGTCGTCGTCTTGCCTTCGCCGGCCGGCGTCGGGTTGATCGCGGTGACGAGGATCAGCTTGCCGTCCTTCTTGGACTGCTGAGCTTGGATGTACTCGAACGAGATCTTGGCCTTGGTCGGTCCGTATTGAAGCAGCGCATCGGCGGGAATACCGATCTTCGCGCCGATCTCCGCGATCGGCTTCATCTTGGCTTCGCGTGCGATCTCGATATCCGACTTCACGGTCATGATGCTCGTTCCTTCCCGGAGAATGATGTTGGTTGAACTATCGCTTGGAGGTTTAGCCGGTATGCCGGAGTGACTGTCTGGATGACTGCCCCGTTGGCTATCTGGCCGCCTGCCGAACAGCCGCCTGAGCAGGCCGATCATGTGCTGGGTTTCCTGCTATCCGCGTCGGCGAGGCGTCAAAGGCAGGGCTTACCTTCGAGCCATCCGTTGCCCTTGGCGTACAGCGCGTCGGTGTCGGGGCCGACGAGACCCGGCATGTCTTTCTTGACCTTGTAGCCGACCTGCGTCTGCAGATACGCGAGGTGCCGGTAGCCGATCGGGAACTCGGCGAGCAGCGCCGGATCGAGCTTCAGCGTCGCACTCGGATCGATCGGATCGATCCGGTCTTTTTCGTAGCAGAGCCGGCGCAGCACGAGGCCCCACTTGCCGTCCCGCTGCTCGAGGAAATCGTAGAAGCGGCCCGTGCACAGCACGTCGACCTCGACGCCATGCACGGTCGCGCGCTGGCTGATCGTCATCTTGGTCTGCGCGATGGCGCGCGGATGGGGCTTGTTGTCCAGAGCGAGGTCGATCGATGACCCGCCGAGGAAATGCAGGATGCGCACGCCCTTCGCGAAACCTTCTTTGTTCGCCGCGATGAACTCTTCGTAGGTGCCCTGGAACCAGGTCGCCCACATCTGGCCTTCCGGGTGCCACACGCCGCGGAAACGGTCCCAGAGCGTCGCGTCGCGCCAGACAGCCCAATTGTCGATCAGTTCGCGGATCGCGAAACGCTCGGCTTGTTCACGCGTCAGCATGCATCATGGCCCTCAATCGTGCGGCACCGCTCTGGTATGCCATATGCCAAGGGCCGGGAACTGTAAAGCAGGACGCGGCTCTGGATGGTTCAGATACAGAGCCGGACACATATGGATTTTATGACGGACCCAGCCTAGAACCGGGGCAACGCCGCTGCTCACTACGGGACCGCCATGGCCGGACATTCGCAATACAAGAACATCATGCACCGCAAGGGCCGCCAGGACGCGGCCAAGGCCAAGCTGTTCGCCAAGCTCGGACGCGAAATCACGGTTGCGGCCCGCAACGGCTTGCCAGACCCCGACATGAACCCCCGCCTGCGCCTCGCGATCCGGGAGGCTCGTGCGGAGAGTATGCCGAAAGACAACATCGAACGGGCGATCAAGAAGGCGGCGGGCGCCGACACCGAGACCTACGAGAACATCCGCTACGAGGGCTACGGTCCGGCCGGCGTCGCCATCATCGTCGAGGCGCTGACCGACAATCGCAATCGCACCGGCGGCGCGATCCGTGCAGCGTTTACCAAGCACAGCGGCAACCTGGGCTCGACAGGCTCGGTGTCCCACATGTTCACCCGTGTCGGCGAGATCGTGTTCAAGCCCGCCGCCGGCAGCGCCGACGCCGTTCTGGAAGCCGCCATCGATGCCGGCGCCGACGATGTCGTTTCAGACGAAAGCGGCCACCTCGTCACCTGCGCATTCGAGAACCTCGGCTCGGTGGCGCAGGGCCTCGAAGCCAAGCTCGGCGCGCCCGAAAGCGTCAAGACGGTGTGGAAACCGAACCTATCGACGCAAGTCGGCGAGGAACCGGCCGCCACGATCATGAAGCTGATCGCCGTCCTCGAAGACGACGATGACGTGCAGGCCGTGTTCTCGAACTTCGAGGTCGACGAAGCCACCATGACCAAGCTCATCGCCGCGGCTTGAGACGCATTGCGGAGCGTCACACGTGATCGTAGCCGATGTCGATTTCTGGGGGGCCCCGATCAATCTCCACATGCGTCCCCGGACGAGCGTTCCGACCGCAAGGTCGGGACGTGAAGAGCCGGGGTCTTTACCCTTCTCGGAAGTGTAAAGGTCCCGGATAGCCTCGCTTCGCTCGACTTCCGGGAACGCAGATCCCACTTTGATTCGCAGGCCGAAATGCGCCGTACTTTGGAGCAAACATGTATCGCTCGCTCGATTCGGCCCGCATCGTCGCTACTCTCGAGCAGCTCGAGCGCCGCGTCACGGAGCGCTTCCCCGGCGCGAGCCTCGCTTCGGTCTGCGCCGAACTCACCAATGTCGCCCGTGAGAACGACCACCGGGCGAAGCGTCTGGCGCGGCCCAACTACGTCCTGCGCCTGCTGAGCGCCTTCATCATTCTGGCCGGCGTTTCCCTCATCCTCGTCGTCGCCAACTATCTCGAGGTGAAGCGCGACACCGAGAGCATCTTCTCGACACTCCAGGGCATCGACGCGGGCCTCAACATCTTCCTGGTCGGCGGCGCGACCGTGATCTTCCTGGCCACGCTCGAGACGCGATGGAAGCGCCAGCGCGCGCTCGCCGATCTCGACGAATTGCGCTCCATCATCCACGTGGTGGACATGCACCAGCTCACCAAGGACCCCTCGAGCCTGCTGTCCGAGCCGACGCCGTCTTCGCCTGCGCGGCACCTAACGCCCTTGGATCTCGTCCGCTATCTGGACTATTGCTCGGAGATGCTGTCGCTTGCGGCCAAGGTGGCAGCCGTCTATGCCCAGAGCACGAAGGACCCGCAGGTCGTCGCAGCTTCCAGTGATCTGCAGCAGTTGACCGCGAACCTTTCCTCCAAGATATGGCAGAAGATCAGGATCGCCCAATCCACCGTGGTGGCGGCACCTGCGCCGGCTGCTCCCCCTGCGGCTGGCGCCGCCATACCGCCGTCATCGACCGTGAAGGCTTGAAATGACCCAGACTGTGTGAAAACCCCATTCGTGCTATGAATCTCCTGCTGAATCGGCGGGGGCTTCGATGGCGGCATTCGTGCAAGGGGCGGATCGGGGGCAGGCGGCATTGTTGCCTGAATGCCTCGATGACTGGGTCGACGAGAGC
>CAMDMH010000363.1 GCA_945901835.1 Devosia equisanguinis
ACCTGCTCGGCCTCTCGCCGCGCGTCGCTCTCGAATACGAAACCCGCTTGCGCGAACGCAGGCGCGGTCGCCACCAGAAGACCGGCGACCAACGCCGGCAGCAATGCGATCGAAGTTCTCATGTCCATGCCTCGAGGCCCGAGCTGTCGGCTGACCTTGCCTGAGTTACCCGAGCGAAATGCCCCGGCACAAGCTATCCCTTGGCCATCCGTTCTGGGCTGCTGAAAGGTGTGACATTCCTGCACGGCGATTCGGGGGTACAGGCGACGAGCCGCTCCCAGCTTTTAACGCACATCTGCATCAAACACCGCCACCTGTGCGATGCTCGGCGCTGACACCGAGTGCGCGGAGCTTGCGGTGAAGGGCCGAGCGCTCCATGCCGATGAACTCAGCGGTACGGGAGATGTTGCCGCCGAACCGGTTGATCTGGGCCAACAGATAGTCGCGCTCGAAGATCTCGCGGGCCTCGCGCAGCGGCAGCGACATCAGGTGCTCCGAGCGGCCGGAGACGGGGAGCGCAACGTTCGAGCCGATCTCTTCGGGCAGCATGTCAGCGGTAATCATCGCGTCGGCGTCGCCGCCCGATAGGATCATCAGGCGCTCGATGTTGTTGCGGAGTTCGCGGACGTTACCCGGCCAGTCGTGCGCCTGCAGCATGGCGATCGCGTCCTCGCCCATCTTGCGAGCAGCGAGACCCGACGTCGCCGCGATCTGGGCGACGAAGTAGGTGATGAGGTCCGGCACGTCCTCGCGGCGCTCGGCGAGGCTCGGCACGCGCAGCGGCACGACGTTGAGGCGGTGATAGAGGTCCTCGCGGAAGCGGCCCTCGCTCATCTCGCGCTCGAGATCGCGGCTGGTCGACGAGATCACGCGGACGTCCACGGCGACCTTCTGGCTGCCGCCGATGCGCATGAACTTCTGCTCGACGAGGACGCGCAGCACCTTACCCTGAGTCTCCATCGGCATATCCGCGACTTCGTCGATGTAGAGCGTACCGCCGTGCGCTTCCTCGAGCGCGCCGACCTTGCGCGGCCCGCCGGTGCGGTCCTCGATGCCGAACAGCTCCTCCTCGACGCGGTCGGGGGCCATGGCTGCGGCGTTGAGCACGACGAACGGCCCATCGGCGCGCTGCGAGTTGGCGTGCAGCACGCGGGCAGCGAGTTCCTTGCCGGCACCGGATGCGCCGCGGATGAGAATGCGGCTGTTGGTCGGCGCAACTTTGTCGAGATGACCGCGGAGCTGGTTGATCGCGGCGGATTTGCCGACCATCTCCTGGCTCTGGGTGGAGCGTTCCTTGAGCTGCTTGACCTCGCGCTTTAGGTTGTAGGCTTCGAGCGCGCGCAGCGTCACGAGGATCAGCCGGTCGGAATTGAACGGCTTCTCGATGTAGTCGTAGGCGCCGCGCTTGATCGCGGTCACGGCGGTCTCGATATTGCCGTGGCCCGAAATGATGACGACGGGCAGATCGGGGTGCGCACGCTTGATCGCGGTCAGCACCTCCAGGCCGTCGAGGCGGCTCCCCTGCAGCCAGATGTCGAGAATGACGAGATGGGGCCGCCTCTCCTCCACGGACCGCAGCGCTTCGTCGCTGTCCCGCGCCAGGCGGCAGCGATGACCTTCGTCCTCCAGGATGCCCGCGACTTGCTCGCGGATGTCGGTCTCGTCGTCGACGACCAGGATATCAGCCATCTATCGCTCCTTGATTTCCAACTCGAAGTGATCTCATCCGGCTCACTCGGCGGCCGCCTTGCGGCCATCGCTCGCCGTATTCTGTTTGTGACGCGGCAGCGTTAGTCGCACGAGCGCACCGTGCGCGCTTTCGGCCGGCTGGCCCGGTGCTGCGGGTGCGTCCTCCAGTGTCAGCGCGCCACCGTGCTGCTCGACGATCTTCTGGACGATCGACAGGCCGAGGCCGATGCCCTTGTTGCCTTTCGTCGTGACATAGGGCTCCAACAGGCGCGTCCGGTGCTGCTTCGGCAGGCCGGGTCCGTTATCCTGAACCTCGATGTCGTAGCGGTCCGCCAGCACCTTGAGAGAGGCATTGACACGCCCTTGCCAACCCGCCCCCTGCGTTTCCGCATAAGTCGTGACGGCCTCGGCGGCATTCTTCACGAGGTTGTTGATCGCCTGCGTGATGAGGCGTCGGTCGAACGAGGCCATGACGGGGGCATCTGGAATGTCCATCTTGAAGGCGACGCTCGTATTGCTCTCGCGGAACAATATGACGGCGTCCTGGATCGCCTCTCGCAGATCGTGTGTCTCGATCACGGGCTTGGGGATGCGGGCGAACGACGCGAATTCGTCGACCATCGTCTTGATGTCGCCGGCCTGCCGCTCGATCGTAGCTGTCAGCTTGTCGAACGTCTCGCGGTCCTCGACGATCACCTTGCCGTACTTGCGGCGGATGCGGTCGGCGGAGAGGATGATCGGCGTCAGCGGATTCTTGATCTCGTGGGCGAGACGGCGAGCGACCTCGCCCCAGGCACTCGTCCGCTGGGCGGAGACGAGCTCGGTGATGTCATCGAAGGTCAACACGGACGGTCGCGAGGTCCGGTTCGCGGGGCCTTCGCCCTGACTGGTCAGCCGCACGGAGAAGATGCGCTCCTCGTCTTTGATCTGCAGCCGCGTCTCGACCTGGGCACGGGGCTTGAGATCGTGGGCGTGAGCTTCGATGAGGGCGCCGAATTCGGGAACGGCATCGCCGATCGGCCGGCCGAGGAGCTTCGAGAGGTCGATGCCCAGCAGCCGCTCGGCCGAACTGTTGGCGATGTCGATCCGGCCTTCCTCGTCGAGGCCGAGGACGCCGGCGCTGACACCGCCGAGCACGGCCTCCATGAACTGGCGGCGATCCAGGAGTTGCTCGTTGGCAGCGACAAGCGCATCGCGCTGCGTACGCAATTCCGTCGTCATGGTGTTGAAGGTTTGAGACAGACGCCGCAGGTCGCCTTCGCCGCGGATCACCGGCAGCGCGATCGCGAGATTTCCGCGGCTGACTTCTTGCGCCGCGCCGATGATACGGCCGATCGGATCGACGAAGCGGCCGGCGAACCAGAAGCCGGTCCAGATCGCAGCCAGCAGCGCGGTCAACGCCGTGGTCGAATACATCAGGCCATGGAGCACCGTGAGCGGCCCGCGAGAGCGGCGGATCTGCTCGTACTCGTCCAATCGAGCCTGCGTTGCCCGCATGTAGCTGATGACCTGCGGGTTCACGCCCCGGGCGACATAAAGCAGGAACCCCGGATGGCTCGCCAGTTTGACGACGGCGGAGACCCGGTTCGTTTCACCCGAGACGAGGATCGGCACCTGGCCGTCCTGGGCCTGCCGCAAGGCTGTGTCCGGTGGCGGGGCTTGCGGGGCCGTATCGGAGTCGATGCCCTTGATCGCGACCTGTCCGGCGCTGTCGATGATGTTGGCCGTCGCGAGATCGCGCAGGCCCGCTTGGCCGATCAGGAAAGCCTGGAGGCGGCGGGCATCCGTGCGAACGGCCAGCGGGGCGTTGTCGAGATCCTTCGCCATATTGACGAGGTCGTTGCGGATGGTCTGGCCGTGCTCCTGCAGGTAGGCGTTGGCCACCAGCACGGAATTCTGGATGATCTGGCGAGGCCGGCTCGAAAACCAAGCGTCGAGGCCGCGCGCAAAGCTCGTCGTGGCCGCAATGGCGAGCAGGATGGCCGGCAACGCGGCCATCACACTGAACAGCCCGACGATGCGGATGTGGAGGCGGCTGCCGGCGACCTTGTTGCGCCAGGCCTGCCACAAGCCCCACATCTGCCATCCGATGACGCCGACCATGGCCAAGATCATGACGACATTGACGAGCACGACGACCAGGACGACCTCGCCGGTCGGCACGATCGGGGTAAGATTGGTCAGGATCAGATAGGTGGCGAGACCCGAGATCAGGGACAGCACCATAACCACGAGGCCGATCCAGAAGGCACGGCTTCCCGAATGCGGCGTCGGCAGGCCGGAGGCCTGGAGGCGCGTCGTTTCGACGTGATGGTCAGCCGCCGCCATGCGGTCTGCTCCGTTCGGGTTGTCAGGTCCGTCTGCGGCTTGACGTCAGCCGGGGATGAGCCTGTTGCAGTGCAATAGCGCGGAGGTCAGAGCCTGCTTCTGGTCGCCGAGCGTCCAAATTGCGCAACACTGTGTCCGAAAATGGACGTGCCAGTGTTCAGATTGCACCTAGCCATGTGTCTTTTCAGCGACAGAAATGGACTAAACCGCGGCGTGTGCCGCGTCAATCAATATGGGCCAACCGGATACAAGGGCCTAAGGCATTCACACATGCGAGCCGCAAGACGAGTTGACTAGAAAGAAGAAGCGTACCCTCGCCATTCGGGGAGGGAGGACCCACTCGTCGTTGTCGCTCGCATCCGGGGCACGCCAAGCAGATTTGCGGAACTCGTAGCACAAGCGGAGGGGAACAGCGACAGTGGCCGCCGCCCGTTCCCGTCTTTTCAAGTAGAGGGAGACCGGACGACCTTCAGGTCGAGATCACGAATGCGAGTCCGCAATGTATTGCGATTGACGCCGAGCAGTTCGGCTGCCCGGATCTGATTACCGCGCGTCGCTGCCAAAGCGGCCGTCAACAGCGGGGCTTCCACCTGCCGGATGATCCGGTCGTAGAGGCCGGGAGGAGGCAACTCTTTCCCGAAACCGCCGAAATAAGTCGCGAGATAGCGCTCGACCATCTCGGAGAG
>CAMDMH010000364.1 GCA_945901835.1 Devosia equisanguinis
CGGTTCCGTAACGCTGACAGAATTCGATGAAGCTCAGCCCCTTCTGGAACTGCACCTTGTTGCGTGGCATGTCGGCCTCCCGTCCGGCCTCGGAAGACCGCGTAACAAGCGGATGTGGCGGCATAGAGGTGATGACGGGGTAATCAAGAGGGCACTTCTTCTCGATCCGGGCCAAACTCGGTCTCGTGGTGATCGCTGGAGTGGTGTCGGCCGTGATCCTGGCGAGCACAACCGCAGCATGGCGCGAGACGAGCCGGCGCGTGAACTCCGCGGAAAGCGAACTCGACGCGATTGCCGATGCGCTGGCCGTCACGCTTTCACTGCCGCTGTCGCAGGTGAACACTGAGGGCGTAACGCGAGCGCTGCGTGCGGTCGGGCGAATGCCGAATGTCCGCTTTGCCCGCGTCGTCGACACCCGCGGCCAGGTTATCGCGCAGTTCGGCGTCGGCATCGTTCTGCAATCTAGTTCGCCATCGAATACGCGACTGTCGGACAGGAGGTTCACCGACGTGCTGCGTATGAGCGATCATTCGTTCTCGGTGCCAGTCGTGTCCGGGGGCGTTCGCGTGGGCCGCCTCGAACTCGTGGCCGACGTGTCGTGGCTCGGACGGGAGTTCTGGTCGGCGATCAATGCCGCCATCGCTTCGGCGATCGGCGCTGCCGGCCTCGGTCTTCTGATCGCTATGCCGATCCTGGCTCTGGTGACACGGCCGATCCGGACGCTGACGGATGCCATGCGCCGCATCCGCCGTTCGGGAGACTTCAGCCGCGTTCCGCATCCGGGCAACCGCGACGAAACCGGGTTGCTGGTCGAGTCGTTCAACGAAATGCTCGACGAAATCCAGTCGCGCGACGCCAAGCTCGAAAGCCATCGTGCTGGTCTCGAGCAGGCCGTGAGAGACCGTACCGCCGAGTTGCAGATCGCCAAGCAGTCGGCCGAGGACGCCAACGCCGCGAAGACCGACTTTCTCGCCGCCATGAGCCACGAGATACGCACGCCCATGCACGGGATGCTCGTGACCACCGAGCTTCTGCAGACGACCACACTGGACGATCGGCAGGGGCGGTTTGCGGAGATGATCACCAAGTCAGGGCAGAGCCTGCTCGCGATCGTCAACGATATTCTCGATCTGTCGAAGATCGAGGCGGGGCGGATGGATCTCGAAGCGATCCCGATGCAGCCCTCGGTGATCGCCGGCGACGTCGTTCAATTGTTCGAGGCGCGCGCTCAGGCGAAGGGTATCGGGCTCGACATGCGCCGGGCAGCCGATGTGCCCGAGTGGATTGCCGGCGATCCGATCCGCACGAGCCAGATCCTGTCGAACCTCGTCGGCAACGCGATCAAGTTCACGGCCGAGGGGCGGGTGACGATCGAGATCTCGCTGGCGCCGCAGGACGCGCAGGACGCCGGCAATCTCCGTCTAGCGGTCGTCGACACCGGGATCGGGATCGAACCGGAAAGCCTGGATCGCATCTTCGATGCCTTCGTGCAGGCCAACCAGGAGACGACACGGCGCTTCGGCGGCACAGGCATCGGCCTGGCCATCAGCCGCAAACTCGCTACAGCGATGGGCGGCGCACTGACAGCGGAGAGCCGCGTCGGTGAAGGCTCGCGGTTCACCTGCTCGATACCCGTCATAGCTGTCGAAGCCCCTGTCACGGCGGCACCCGGCCAGAGCGATAGCGCCACGCCATCCTGCCCGGGCATGCGGGTTCTCGCCGCCGACGACAACCCGGTCAACCGCGCGGTGCTCGAAGCGAGCCTTGCACGGCTCGGTATCGACGTGGTCAGCGTCGAGGACGGTGCGAAAGCCCTCGATGCCTTCAAGAATGCGGTCCATTCAGGCCGGTTCGATCTCGTGTTCATGGATTGCAGCATGCCGGTCATGGACGGTTATGCGGCTGCTCGTGCAATCCGCAGCTACGAAGCAGAGCAGGCCGAAGCGTCGGACGTGACGCCGATCGTGGCGCTCACTGCTGACGTAATCGGACAAACCGCATTGGAGTGGCAGAAGGCGGGGATGTCCGATTTCCTCGCCAAGCCGTTCACGCTTGCAGAGCTGACGGAAGTGGTGCTGCGCTGGCGAAAGGCGCCTGCCGAGACCGCCACGCTAGACGTCACCATCAGCGCCGAGCCATCGGTTCCCACGCCGGAGGAACCCGCCGTCGTCGTGCTCAACTGCGAAATCTTCGACCAGATCGGGCGAATGGATCGCGACGGAAAACTCGTGACGCGGCTCGTGCGGCTCTATCGGGAGCAGGCCGTCGCAATGGGCCCCAAACTCCTGTCCATGCTGGAGGCAGGCGACCGGCCGGAAATCGGTCGGCTGGCGCATGCGCTGAAGTCGATGAGCCTTTCGCTCGGTGCGCGGGCGGTTTGCGATATCGTGTCCGACCTCGAAGCCCGTGCGAACCTCGGCGGGGAGATCGACGCGGAACATGACGGGGCGAAGTTCTCGCGGGCGCTCGAGGCTACCCTGGTCGCGCTCGACGAGGCCGTGCAGTCGAAGAAGGCAGGACCGAAAGCCGCTGCACGGTCGGCTTGACGCACGGCGCTCAGGCGCCCACGCCGGCATCGCGCATCAAGGGCGCGAGTTCACGTTCGATCGCGGAAATCGCGTCGTCGACCGCCTGATCTCGCGGACCTTTCTCGATGCCCGCCATCACGTCCTCACCGCCGAGCCAGCGGCGCTCCGGATCGTCCAGCGCCAGCGCACAGGCGAGGGCTGCCGACAACTCGTAGGTCGCGGTATCGAGCCCCGTGAGGCGCAGAGCCGCCGACAAGGGAACCCTGCTGTTGCGCGCGTGGGCGAGGTAGACGCTCGACACCTTGATTTCGCCGCCGTAACCGCGCCCCTCGAACTCGTCCAGGCAGCCGGCGAGATCGAGCGACGTGGTCTGTCGGCAGACCGCCGGCCGCTCACGATAGTAGGAGCACTGGTTGTCGACCAGCAGTGGACAGGGGAGCTTCGCACCGAACCGCTCTAGTCGGCTGCGCCCCGCCGTCACGTTCGTACGCTCGACGATCCGGCCGATCAGATCTGGCTGAGAGCGCGCGGAATTGCGGGCGGTGGCCGCCAGCAGGAGCACTTCGGGCACCGTCGCGCCGACCCAGTTGTGGCAGCACATGCCGCAGCCTCTGGCGCATGCGAGCTTTGCGGCACCCGGTGATTTGCGGGTGGATACCTCGTTCAGTCCGTGCACGAGGCGGGCGGCGGAAATGGCGCGGCCGGGATCGTCGCGATTGCGCAACGTCCGCGCCAGCACGAGGGCGACTGCGACGATGTCCTGCTTGTCGGGCGCGGGCGGCAGGCCCGACGACACCACGGCCTGTCCGCGCTTGGCGAGCGCCCGCTCCTGCTGCCTGATCTGCTGACGGGTCAGCACACTCTGTCCCTCCGCGCGAACACGGGACCACCCCGGCACTGTATCCCGTATGTCACCAGCGGCTTCCCCGGTCCAGGCCATATCGGGACTTGAATTGGCCGCGATGCGTGGCAATGTCGTGCGTCAGGTTTAATTCACAGCGTATACGCCAGCGCCCCATGCACGAGGGTGAGGCCAAAGGGAGGAATTGAATGCTGCGTCGCAATCTCATCACGGCGGCTTTCGGACTGGCGTTTTCCGGGGCAGCCATAGGCGCCGCCACCGCACAGGATTATCCGAGCCGGAACGTCACCATCGTCGTCCCGCTTGCAGCGGGTACCGGCATGGACACGCTGGTCCGCGTCTATGCCGACGAATTGCAGAAGACGCTGGGCAAGCCCGTCGTGATCGAAAACCAACCGGGCGCGGCATTGATGCTCGCGGCCCAGAACGTCGCTCGCGCCGCGCCGGACGGGCACACGCTCGTCGTCTCCACTTCGTCGCCGATGGCGATCAACCAGGCGCTCTACAAGAAGATCAACTACGACGCCGAGAAGGACTTCGTACCACTCTCGCTCTACGTGAAGTCCCCGTTCGTGCTGATCGTAAATCCATCGCTCGGCGCTATGAACATGAAGGACTTCATCAAGAAGGCGAAGGAGAGCGAGAAGCCCTTCACCTACGGCACGCCCGGTGCCGGCACGCTGCTGCATCTGACGATGGAGGTTCTCAAGCGGGACTTCCAGTTCAAAGCCGACCACGTGCCCTATCGCAACTCCCCGCAGATCGTGACCGACGTGATCGGCGCGCACATCACCTCGGCGATCTCGGAGACGGGCGCTTCGCTGACGCTGATCCGCGATGGCAAGGTGAGTGCGCTCGGCATCACCTCGGATACCCGCCACCCCCAGCTGCCGGACGTGCCCCCGATGGCGGAAGCCGCGGGGATACCGGGCTTCGAGGCGGTGTCATGGCACGTACTGTTGGCGCCTTCGGCCACCCCCAAGCCGATCGTGGAGCGGTTGCAGAAGGAGATGGCGGCAATCACCGGCAGCGAGGCCTTCCAGAAGCGCGCGACGACGGTCGGGCTCATTCCGGTCAAGCCGGACACGGTGGACGGCATGCTGGCGTACATGAAGAAGGAGCGCGAGCGCTGGAGCGCGCTGGTCACGCAGCTGGGACTGGCGGGTTCACTGTAGGACGTGTTTTCGAAGTTGCCGCAGCAGCCGCAGCAATCGTTTCCGTGACGGACGTCCGGCCCAACCGGTTCCGTCACGGCGCCAGCTCACGAGGTTGGGCCGGCAAGAGTTGCCGTGGCATCTACCTTTTTTGGC
>CAMDMH010000365.1 GCA_945901835.1 Devosia equisanguinis
ACGAGACGATGCGAACACGCGGATCGTGCAGCATCTTCGACACGACCGGGCCGGAGCGGCGCGACGGGATGACGTTGACGACGCCTGCGGGGACGCCGGCCTTCTCGAGGATCGGCATCAGCGCCAGCATCGTGAGCGGCGTTTCGGAAGCAGGCTTCAGGACGACGGGGCAGCCTGCGGCGAGGGCCGGGCCGATCTTGCGCGTCGCCATGGCGGCCGGAAAGTTCCACGGCGTGACGAGGCAGGCGACGCCGATCGGCCGGTGCTGCACCAGGATGCGAGCGCCGGATGATGGGGCGATCGACATCTGGCCCAGGTTGCGGACGCCTTCTTCGGCATACCAGCGGAAGAACTCGGCGGAGTAGGCAACCTCGCCGCGGCTGTCGGACAGCGCCTTGCCGTTCTCCAGTGTGATCAGCTTCGCGAGCCGCTCGGCGTCGGCCATGATGAGTTCGTAGGCTTTGCGCAAGATCTCGGCGCGCTCGCGCGGTTTGCGGCCGGCCCAGTCGGCCATCGAGGCCTGGGCTGCATCGACCGCGGCTTGCGCGTCATCGACAGTCGCGGAGGCTACGTCGCAGATTTTCTCTTCCGTCGCCGGGTCCATGATGTCGAAACGCGCGCCGTCCGACGCCTTCTTCCACTTGCCGCCGATCCACAGATCGGTCGGCACGCCGGCGAGCAGGTTGTCGTATGTAGTCTTGGCCATGTTCATCACCTCTTCTTCGTAGGTCGGGTCAAGCGAAGCGCGACCCGACGATTTATTTCAAGCTTGCGGCGCGTCTGGCACCCAGAGCACGTCGAGCGGGAAAGTGTGTGCCTCGAACGGGGGCGCACAAACAGGATCGCTGTCCTTGAAGGTTGCAGCGAGAAGCCATTTGCCTCCGACCAGCGCCAGCACCTCGAGCGTGCGCGCCGCCGGATCGACGTACCAGCAATGGCCGACCTTGAATTCGGCGTAGACTGCAAGTTTGTCCGTGCGATCCAGCTTTTGCGTCGAGGGCGAAAGCACCTCGCAGATCCAATCGGGGGGCACCTCGATGTAGGCGGTTTCGGGGAACGGGCTCAGCCGCTCGCGCTTCCAACCGGCGATATCCTGCACGACAACGTTGGTGCCGAGGTGCAGCTCGGGTTCTGGGATGAAGATCCAGCCACCCGGTCCTCCTCGGCCACGGCCGAACGGACCGGATATCTCGGAGTTCAATTCTCCCGCAGCAACTCCATGCCGTGGCGTCGGCCTCGGACGCGCATGAAGCACGCCGAACACGATCTCGCCAACGACATGAGGCGGCAAAGCCTCGATGTCGGCGTAGGTCGCTGGGCGTCGCTTCTGGTGCAGCATGGGTGCTCAGTTTTTCTACGCAGTTTAGATCAGGCCGCGTCGATCAACTTCTCCAATTTCTTCTTCTGCCTTCCCATCATGTTCCGCTAGGCCGACAGCCCCCGCCGCACCGTCTCGGCGATCCGGTCGACGGTCGGCAGCACCATGTCCTCCAGGATGTCGGCGGCGGGCAGCGGGATGTGCGGCGTGGTGATGCGGACGATCGGGCCGTCGAGATCGTAGAAGGCTTCGTCGGCGATGATGGATGCGATCTCGGCGCCCCAGCCGCAAAGGCGCGGGTTCTCCTCGACCGTGAAGACGCGGTGGGTCCGTGCCACGCTGCCAAGTATGGTCTGAGTATCGAGCGGTACCAGGCTGCGCACGTCGATCACTTCGCAATCGACGCCGTGCTGGGCCTTCAGGCGCTGGGCGGCTTCAAGAGCGCGGGGCACCATCAGAGCGAGCGCCAGGATCGTGCAATCCTTGCCGGGGCGGACGATCTTGGCGGTGCCGAGCGTGTCGAGGATCTCGCCATCGGGAACCTCGCCCTTAACGGCATAGAGCGACTTGTGCTCGAAGAAGATCACCGGATCTGGATCGCGCACGGCGGCGGCAAGCAGGCCGATCACGTCGAGCGGAGTGGACGGCGCCACGACCTTGAGGCCGGGGATCATCATGCACCAGTTCTCGACGCTCTGGCTGTGCTGCGCGCCGAAGCGCGAGCCAGCGCCATTCCCCGTGCGGACGACGAGCGGACACTTGGTCTGCCCGTTCGACATGTAGCGCGACTTCGGGAACTCGTTGGCGATGAAGTCGAAGCAGACCGCGATGAAGTCCGAGAACATAATCTCGGCGATCGGCTTCAGGCCGGTCATGGCAGCACCCATGGCAGCGCCGAGGATCGCCTGCTCGGAGATCGGCGTGTCGCGCACGCGGCGCGGGCCGAACTGCTCATACAAACCGACGGTCGCCTTGAACACGCCGCCGGCTTTGGCGACGTCCTCGCCGAAGAAGATGACGTCGGGGTCGCGCGCCATCTCCTGGGCGATGCCGCGGGCAACCGCGTCGCGATAGGTCAGTTCCGCCATGCCCAGCCCCCGTCTGCGTATACGTCGGTGAAAATAATGTCGGCGGGCGGCATCGGTGCTGCCTTGCAGGCTTCGGTTGCCTCGTCGACGATGCGCAGGACGTCCTTGTCGATGTCGTCGATCACGGCCTGCTGGATGCCGAACTGCTTGAGGCGCTCGCGGTAGACCTTGATCGGGTCCTTTTCCTTCCAGCGCTCCAGCTCGCCTTCGGGGCGGTACTTCGCGGGGTCGGCGCGGGAATGTCCGCTGTGGCGGTAGGTCAGGCATTCGATCAACGAGGGGCCTCCGCCAGCGCGGGCTTTGGCAAAGGCGGACTGAGCCGTGCGGTAGACGACGTCGGCGTCGTTGCCGTCGATGACGATCTTTTCGAGGCCATAGGCGGATGCGCGGTCACCGGCCGGATTGTGGACGGCGGTAACCTCGTGAATCGGCGTGTACTCCATGTAGAGGTTGTTCTCGCACACGAAGATCACCGGCAGCTTCCAGATCGCCGCGAAGTTCAGTGCTTCGTGGAAGGCGCCGATGTTGGTAGTGCCGTCGCCGAAGAAGCAGACGGATATGAAGTCCTGGCCCTTGTACTGGGCGGTCAATGCGGCTCCGCAAGCGATGGGAAGATGTGCGCCGATGATCGCGTACGATCCCATCACGCCATGCTCCTCCGACGTGAGGTGCATCGAGCCGCCCTTGCCGCGCATCAGGCCGTTGTCGCGCTGCATCAATTCGCCCAGCACCTTCTCGACGGGCACGCCGCGCGCGAGCGTGTGCGCGTGGCCGCGATAGGTGCAAAAGGTGAGGTCGCCTTTCTTCATCGCCACAGCGAAGCCGGCGGCGATCGCCTCCTGGCCGAGCGAGAGATGGCTCGTACCCTTGACGAGGTTCTGCAGGAACAGATCGTAGGCTCGTTGCTCGGCCTGGCGGATCTCGACCTGCGAGCGATATAGTTCGAGGCGCTTGGCCTCGCCGATGTCGTCGTTCAGTCCGGGTAGTGTGGGTAATCCGGGCGGGTTGCCTGCGGTGTGAGCCGTGCCACGATCCCTCGTCTTGGCCATGTTCTTCCCTCGATGAAGCCGCCGCCGTGGTGCGCGCGCGACCATATACTGGCTATTCGGGCGTCGTGCAATCGTTTGCTTTTCAATAATTGCATGACGTTAGCTGGGCATTTCCCGGAGCGATCCAATTGGGCATCCACAGTCGTACCCCGATCGGCAATCGTTGCCGTCAGGTCGTTCCGCCCCGGTCGGAAAGTCTAGCGTGGCGACACTATTTCACGGCCTCGAGTTCGACTAGAGTGCACAACCATAATTCTCAAGGGAGGAAAAATCGAATGAGAACGACGACGATGACGGCGTGGGCCTTCGGCCTTGCAGTCCTGGGCGGTGCGGCCAGCGCAGAGGCGCAAACCGCCCGGCAATGGGTGATCGCGACCGGTGGTACGGGCGGGGTGTACTATCCGCTCGGTGGCGGCTTGGCCAACATCATCGGCAAGTCCATTCCCGGTGTCGTGGCGACGGCGCAGGTCACCGGCGGCTCGGTCGACAATCTGCGGCTGCTCGGCGCGAAGAAGGCCGATATCGCCTTCTCTCAGGTCGATGCGGCGTGGGATGCCATCAACGGCACCGACAAGTTCACCACCGGCAAGCTCGACATCAAGGCGCTCGCGGTTCTCTATCCCAACCACATGCACGTCGTGACGATCTCGACGACGGGTATCAAGTCGGTCGCCGCAATGAAGGGGCGCCGGGTGTCTACCGGTTCGACCGGCAGCGCCACGGAAGTGTTCGCGAACCGCGTGCTGGAAGCAGCAGGGCTCGATCATGCCAAGGATATCCGCAAGGAGCGGCTCGGCGTGGCCGAGAGCGTCAATGCGATGAAGGACAACAAAATCGAGGCGTTCTTCTGGGTCGGCGGACTGCCGACGGCGGCGGTCACGGATCTCGCGGCGACACCGAACACCAAGATCGCGATGATCGATTTCTCTGACCTGACGGCGAAGATGAACGCGAAGTACGGGCCGCTTTATTCGGAGACCGTGATTCCTAAAGAGACCTATAAGGGGATGGACGCCGACAACAAGAACAACGCCGTGTGGAACATCCTCGCGGTGCACGGCGCGACGACCGACGAGCAGGCTTACGAGATCACCAAGGTTCTGTTCGACAAGCAAGCGGACCTCGCGATCGTCCACGCCGAGGGCAAGAACTTCAACCTGAAGATCCAGACCAAAGCGAATGCCGGCATTCCGTTCCATCCCGGCGCGGTCAAGTATCTGGCAGAGAAGGGCGTGAAGTTCTA
>CAMDMH010000366.1 GCA_945901835.1 Devosia equisanguinis
ATGAAGCGCGTGACGAGTTGATAGAGGCCGAACCAGGCGAACGTCGCGACGCCGACGGCCGGTGCCGCCAGCAACAGCAGCAGGCCCCAGGTATTCGGCGGCACGAACAGGGTGCTGTAGCGCAGCGAGAGCGCCAGCCACACGGCAAAACTCAGCAGCAGAAAATCGCTGGCAACGAGGATCGCCCGCTTCCATGGCCGCGGCAAATCCAGAGCCCAAGCCCGCCAACGGTCGAGCGCACTCGCCAGATGTTTATCGGCCATGGCTTGCTTGGCCACTCCCGGTTTGGCTATCGGCTCTCTGGCTTCCAAGTGATCCGCCTTTGACAATCTGCCCCTGGACGAAGCCAGTTGGAGCGGCACGAACTATAGTGAAAAACACGCTGGCAACAAGGCGCTCGGGACTTTCGACCACAACCTGCAGGCCGCAAGATTGCTGCAAAACAGCAGCAGGACAACGGTGCCTGGGGATCGTCTACCGCACCACCTCGCCTTTGTAGACGCCCCATACCCGATGCTGCTGGATGTAGCCGCTGTAGTTGGCGACGTTCACGAAACACCACTTGCTGTCGCAGGACTTCACGTTGGCGAGCACACCCGCTTCGACCTGAGCCAGTGCCGTCGCATTCTCGCTGTCGGTGCTCATCAACGGCACCTGCGTCCGCGCGACGCCACCCTTGACCTCCCACGGTTCGATCAACGCCGTCCGCCGCGCCGAGAGCAGCGACCCGAGCACCCAGCCGGTTGCCCCCTCCGAATCACGGACGCGGCGCCAGATATCCGCCGTGGCGATCACCTCAACGGGCAGCCCGGCTCGCCGAAACACCCATTCGATCGCATGTTCAGGCCCCGGGCCACGCCGGACGTTGACGCGATCCGACTTGAGGCTGGCAAACCGCGGCGCGGGCTGATTAGCACCGGCAGGCGCCTGGCTCGGCGGTTGCGATACTGGTTGGGCAAGCGCTGGAGCCGAACCAGCGAGAACCGCCATGGTAACGGCCGCAAAGGCTGCAAGACCATTCAGCACCTCGAATTTGCCGGAACGTAGCGGCTCGGACATCGACAGGCCTCCGGTGGATGAGTGTGCCGGGCAATAATCGATGCGGCGTCCGAGTTCAATTCGCGGACATCTCTCTTGACCCAGCATTTCGACCAAAACGTGCTTCAGGCCGGTCCGTGACGACGTCCGGCCCGCTCTACATGGGCGCAGCGCAATCTGCGGCCTATCCACCGAAAAAGCGGACAGTGCCGAAACACGCGTCTATTCCTCTGCAACTGCCCGTTTCTGAACGGCGGCGAGCAATGTCTCCAACGCTTTGACGCGCGCGCGCGCTTCGAGCATGTCGTCGGCAATCAGGAGCGCAGACAAGAGAAGCAGCCGGTCGTCGCCGACCTGGCCGTACTCCGTTACGAGGTTTTCGAGTTTCGCGCGCACGATCTCCGACAGCTCCCGCAGCCGCACATCCTGGCCATCGCCGCAGCTCAGATGGTACATGCGGCCATTGAGAGAAATCGCAGCCTCAGCCATTGCCGCCCCCAGAGCAGCGCTCGGCCGGAGCGGTCGTCGATGACCGATCGACGCTAGTGTTCCGGCTCCGTCGTTTGCTTCCCCTCGCGGCGCGGTTCCGAGCAAACGTCGGAGCCAAAAGGAACTCTTGCAATATCATGGCTCTATTGTAGCTTTTGCACCTGACGTTTGGTTGAGGGTCCAGCCGCGAGTGGGGACCAAACGTCAGGTGCGCTCCACTAGCGCCAATCTGTCTCATGATTCGGCATCCGGCAGGCTTTCGAGCGCGTCCAGAACCCAGTCGATGCGGTTCAACACCTGCTCCTGCCGCGACCGCAACGACGCGATCTCGTCGCGGGCCGCCTGCAATTCGGCACGCAGCCGCTCGCATTCCAGCCGCCACCCTTCGGGATTGCCCGGCTCCGGGCGCACCGCGGTCAGCACTTGCGCTTTGCCACGCGGTGCTACCACCTTCTGCCGTTGAACTTTTCTCTGCGCCATCGACCCGCCGCCTCGCCGCCGATTGGAATTGAGAACCCCTATTCAACAATCGAACGAATCTCGCGAAACGTTAATGACAGTGCGATTGACACGTCAACTCACTTGCGCGTGCGCGAACCGTCGATAGGATATAAGGGTTTACATCAAAAGTGTGTTATTCACGCTACAGTACATCCAGCAATTGACAGCGAGGCCCGACCGCAACATTTATGGCCAAGAATTCCACGCCCGCTCCGAGCGGACAAGGACCGTGCGGCCACCATGCATTGCTCGTGTCGAGCAAGTGCGGCGTAGACCCGGCGCACGAAGGCTGCAACCCGTTCCCGAGGAGATCAGACATGGCTGTGAAAGTGGCGATCAACGGCTTCGGCCGCATTGGACGTAACGTACTGAGGGCAATCGTGGAGTCCGGCCGCACGGATATCCAGGTCGTCGCGATCAACGATCTCGGCCCCGTCGAGACCAACGCTCACCTGCTGCGTTACGACAGCGTCCACGGTCGCTTCCCCGGCGAGGTCATCGTCAAGGGCGACACCATCGATGTCGGCACCGGCCCGATCAAGGTGACCGCGATCAGGAACCCGGCCGAACTGCCTCACAAGGCGATGGGTGTCGAGATCGCGCTCGAGTGCACGGGCATCTTCACGACGAAGGAAAAGGCCTCCGGCCATCTGACCGCCGGCGCCAAGCGCGTGCTGGTCTCGGCACCGGCCGACGACGTCGACCTGACCGTCGTCTACGGCGTCAACCACGACAAGCTCACCAAGAGCCACATCGTCGTCTCGAACGCGTCATGCACGACCAACTGCCTCGCGCCCGTCGCCAAGGTTCTCCACGACGCCGTCGGCATCGAGAAGGGCTTCATGACGACGATCCACTCGTACACCGGCGACCAGCCGACGCTCGACACGATGCACAAGGATCTCTATCGCGCCCGCGCCGCCGCGTTGAACATGATCCCGACGTCGACGGGTGCGGCCAAGGCCGTCGGCCTCGTGCTGCCGGAGCTGAACGGCAAACTCGACGGCGCCGCGATCCGCGTGCCCACCCCGAACGTCTCGGTCGTCGACCTGAAGTTCGTCTCCAAGCGCGAGACGACCAAGGAAGAGATCAACGCCGCGATCAAGACTGCCGCTGGCCAGCAGCTCAAGGGCATCCTCGGCTTCACGACCGAGGCCAACGTGTCCTGCGACTTCAACCACGACAGCCGCTCGTCCGTGTTCCACATGGACCAGACGAAGGTGATGGAAGGCAAGCTCGTGCGCGTCCTCTCCTGGTACGACAACGAGTGGGGCTTCTCCAACCGCATGGCCGACACCGCCGTCGCCATGGGCAAGCTGCTCTGAGCCGGCGCCTAGCCTGGGTCAACCCGAACGCGCGTACGCGTGAGCCGGAAGCGCCTCCATGCGCGCTTACAGTGAACTCTCTGCGTTCCCGGAAGCCGAGTGAAGCGAGGCTATCCGGGACCTTTACACTTCTGAGACGTGTAAAGACCCCGGTTCTTCACGTTCCGACCTTGCGGTCGGAACGCTCGTCCGGGGACGCAAGGAGAAATTGTGGGTGAATTCCGGCCTTGCCGCCGTCAGGCCGAGCGCGCCAGCTTCGTTCCTGCGGCTTCGATCCAGATCCGCTCGAGCCTTTCGGCCAGGATCGACCAGTCGTAGTTATCCGCGACCGTTTGCCAGGTCGCCTCCGACACTGGCGAGGGCGCCAGCAGTCGCGCGACGATCGCCTCGATCATCGCAGCGGGCTCGTCTGCGATATCGATATCGCGGCCCGGCTCGAGCTTGAGGCCTTCCGCGCCGATCGCTGTCGAGACCACGGGCAGACGTGCAGCCAGCGCTTCGATGATCTTGAGCCGGGAGCCGCCGCCGATTCGCAACGGCACCGCCATCATCGCGCTTGACGCCATGTACGGGCGGACATCCGGCACGTTGGCATGCAGCGTCACGCCGGGAATCGCGCGGGCGCGCTCCACCAGCCGCGGCGCGGGCGAGCGTCCGACGATGGCAAGCGTTGCATCCGGCACCCGCGCGCGGACCGCCGGGAATATATCGTCGAGCAGGATCGCGATCGCATCCTGGTTCGGGCGCCAGTCGAGCGCGCCCAGAAACAGGATCTGGCGCGAGGCGGGATCGGCCCTCTGGTCGCGGAAGTAAGCGGTGTCGACGCCATTGTCGACGCACGCGAAGGGCATGTCGCCAAATAGGCCACGACCGACTTCGACGTCGGGCTCGCTGACCGCCACGACGCGCGCGACCGACGCGAACGAACGGCGCTCGAATGCCAGCATCTTTCGACACTGCTCGCGGACATAGGCCCGCTTCAGGCTATTGGCCTCGGTCTCGGCATAACGCTGACAGATCAGCGATTCGATGTTGTGGGCGCTGAGAACGGTCTTCGCGCGGAGCCCCTCGACGCAGTAGAGGTAGCCGAACCACTCGACCTGCCACAGATCCACGCTCTTGCGGGCGGCGTGGGCCCGGACCGCCGCCCGCATCGGCTCGAGCCGATGGGACTGCACCGAGTAGGGCACGGAAGACACACTAGTGTCCGGTTGACGGCGGCAAGCATAGCGTGGATGCGCCCGATTTATAAGGGTTGGTGAACTGTCTGGGCGTGGTGTCGATTTGAAGTGGCCCAAGGCATCCTTCCCCGGAATTTTCCGGGGAGGGAGCCATGAACACAGG
>CAMDMH010000367.1 GCA_945901835.1 Devosia equisanguinis
GGATCGATATAGCCCTCGATCACGATCTCGCTGTCCGCGAGCGCCAGCGCGTCGCATGTCTGCGCCTTCACGGTGCGAACCGGGAAGCCCTGAATCGCACCGGCGATGCCGATCTCGTCGCACCCATGCGGCATGATCGCGTAGCCGAATGCACCACCGGCGACCAGCGTACAGGCAGGCGGCACGCCGAAGCAGAACGTCAGCGGCACTGTTTCCTTGTTGCGGTAGGCTTCGCTCACGACCTGCCACATGTGACTGCCCGGCGAGATCTGGAACGTACCTACGTTGCCCCAGCGGAAATTCATGCGGTTGTAGCCGAGATCCGTACCGCCACCGAAAGCACGGCCCGTCACGCAGCGGATGCCGGAACCGATCGTCAGTTCCTTCTCCAGCGCCGTATGCCGGATCGCGACGAGAAACTCGTTCACGTCCTTCGGGTTCTTGATCACCGTTTCCTGGCAGGGCGCGTCGGCCTGCGCGATCTCCTCCGCCTTGATCGGATTGTTGATCGCCTTGGCCAGCTTGATCGTGCGATCCTTGTCGCTTTCCCAGCCGAACATACGGTTGATCGCCTGCATGTCACCGAACAAGTTGGTGACGACGCGATGATTCGGCTTTCCCTTCACGTTGTTGAAGAGCACGGGGCAGCCGCCGTCCATCAGCTTCTGCAGGCCGGTGATCTCCAGGTCCGGATCAACCGGCTTGTCGGTCTCGACCAGGTCGCCTTTCGACTTCATCCACTCGAGCGCGGAGCGCAGGTCGCGGCTGTGATGATGCCCGCCGGCAGCCGCCTTCTTCGATGTCTTGGGCTTCGATCCGTCCATGGCTTTTGTCCTCTAGCGTGGGTGTCGTGTGGATTTCATTTCAACGGCGACGTCACGGGCCCTTCGTGCGAACCCGTCTTGGCGTAGCGCCAGCTTCCATCGCGTGTTTCGACGCGTTTCAGTCGCCCGATAGCGACGAGATAGTTGAGATGAGCAATAGCCTCGCCCATCGCAAAGCCGATCTGGTGACCGTCGAGCTTCCCCCGGAACAGCACGTCGAGGAGACCGCCTGCGGTCACCTCCCCATGCGTTTCGTCGAGGATGAGGTTGAGCCGCGCCGCATGATGATGGCCGAGCTCCCGCAAGCGGAACAGTACGTTGCGGAACGGCTTGCGGTGTGATGGCAGTATCAGCGTATCGGGATGAAGTTGATCGAGGAACTTCTGGCACGTCTCGAGGAAGCTCGCGAGCGTATCGGCCTCGGGCTCCATCGGCCACGTCGAGACGTTCGTCGTGATCTGCGGCAGAATCTGGTCGCCGGCGATGAGAATGCGCCGCTCAGCGCAATAGAGCGACACGTGCTCCGGCGCATGCCCCTGCCCCACGATCACCCGCCAACGGTCGTTGCCTATAGCGATCGTATCGTTCTCCCGCACACGCTTGAATTGCTGCGGCAGGGATACGCCCTGATCGTAAGGAACGACGTCCTTCGCGAACAGCTTCTGGCGCTCGACGTCGAGCCCGTGGCTCGCATGCCAGACACCGCGCTGCTTGATGTTGTCGGCATAGCCGAAGTTCATCGAAATGTTCGCCGCGAACCATTCGCCCAGCGTCATGACGGGCAGCAGATCGCCCCAGCGTTCGCTGATCCAGGCCATGTTGCCGGCATGATCGGGATGATAGTGCGTCACGATCAGCCGCTTCACGGGAAGGCCGCCGAGCGCGGATTTCCACGTCGTTTCGAGCTGCTCGCGCGTCTCGTCCCAGCCGAAGCCGCAGTCGATCATCGTCCAGCCGTCGCCATCGCTCAGCAGCCACAGGTTCACCTGCCGCAGCCCCACGAAAGGCACCTTCGTCGACAACCACAGGATGCCCGGCGCCACCTCACGCACGGCTCCCCGCTCGGGATAGTCGTCCCACGGGTACGTCACGCCCTCGATGCCCGACAAGTCGGTGCTCATGCTATTCTTCTCCCTCTCCCCGCGCGCGGGGAGAGGGTCGGGGTGAGGGGCGGCTGCACACGCTGCGCCGATACCTTCACCACGACCCTTTGTCGAAAGGGGCACGTCGAGTTGCCGCCCCTCACCCTGACCCTCTCCCCGTTTTGCTTCGCTTCACGGGGAGAGGGAATTTAGCTGACCGGCCACTTAAGCGTGACGATCTCGTCCATCTTGAGCCGCTTCGAGAAACGCGCCACCGTCTCCGGTATCTCGCGATAGAGCGCCATCTCGTCGATTTTCGTCAGCCGCCCTCCGGCCACGACCTGCTCGCCGGCCACGAACACGTCACGCACGCTGTCGCCGGTCGCACTGTATACGAGGTTCGACACCGGATTGATCAGTGGTTGCCACTCCGGCCGCATCGTATCGAACAACACGATGTCGGCGGCCTTGCCGACCTCGATCGATCCGATCTCGGAGTCCCACAGCGCGGACTTCGCGCCGTTGATAGTCGCCATCTCGATCGCGTGCTCGGGCGGCATCACGCGCGGGTTCATCCGCACTTCCTTGTAGCCGCACGCCGCCAGCCGCATTTCCTGCGTCATGTCGACGATGCCCGAACTCGCATGATCCGAGCCGAGCGAGACATTGACACCGAACGCCATTAGCTCCGGGATCTTGCCGACGACGAAGTTGCCATAGCCGTTGTGCAGCGACGACGACGGCGCACACACCAGCGACGGCTTGCGCTTGGCGATCATCGCGACTTCCTGCGGCTCGAGCCAGCCGGAGTGCACCACCAGCATGCGCTCGTCGAGCACGCCGAGGTGATCCATCCGTTCGATTTCGGCCATTCCGCAGCGCGAAACGCAACCGTCGTGCGTCGAATACGAGAAGCAAGCGTGCGTCTGCAGTAGCGTGTCGTACTTGTCGGCGAGCTTCTTCAGCCCCTTGATGAGTTCGTCGGACGCATTGTTGAGGCCGCGGAACGACGCGCTCGCCTTGAGCCGATCGTCGCCCGACTTGCTGTACTTCTCGAGCACTTCCTCAGCGCCCTTGAGGCAAACGGCCGTATCCTCGATCATCCGCGCCGGCAACAGGCCCATCACAGACTTCGTCAGGTCGAACGACGAACGCCCCGCCACCGTGCGAATGCCGGTCGCCTTGGCCGCCGCCACCGATGCTTCCGGGTGATAGTTGCCCGGATCGATGAACGTCGTGACGCCATGCCGCAACAGCTCCGCGCACGCATGCGTGGCCGAAACCCGCACATCTTCCTGCTCCAGCGCCGCCTCGTAAGGGTACATGCGGTCGAACAGGAACGACTGCGCGTTGGCTTCGTCGGCGAGACCGCGCGACAGATGGAACGACGAATGCAGATGGCAATCGACGAAGCCCGGCGTCGCCACGGCCCCCTTGGCGTCGACGACCTTGTCGGCCGCGAACGCAGCCTCCAGTTCCGCCGACTTTCCGATAGCCGTGATGCGCCCTTTGGTGACCGCGATGGCTGCGTCACGGATGATGCGCCGGCCTTTGTCAACCGTGATCAGCCAGGCGATGCCCGTGATGAGCAGATCGGCCTTCTCGGATTTGGAGGTATTCTTCATGATAAGAGCGCCGGATTCCCCTCCCCCTTGTGAGGAGGGGTTAGGGGTGGGGGGATTTGCGTTCGAAGCGCGAGGAAGTTCAGCCCCCCTCCGCCCCTGCGGGGCACCTCCCCCACAAGGGGGGAGGAGAAAGGTGGCATTACGATCGAACCAAGCGTTACGCCGGACCGACGTACTTCAATTCCTCGAACACCTTCAGCTCGATCAGCACGTTGTCGTTCGTGCTTTCTTCGCAAAGCATCGAGCGGTGCGCGATGCCGCGCGGGATCATCATCATGTCGCCTGGCTTCATGATGCGGGTGCCCATCTCGGTCTCCCACTTCAGCGCGCCCTGCACGCAGAAGATGATCTCGTGCGCATCGATGTTGCGATGCCAGAAGCTCATGTCGTGCTTACGCCGCTTGGAAACCTCGAGGCGGGTGTGCTTGGACTCGAACAAGCGCAGCGGCGTGCCGTCGCCCTTGTCGATGTTCGTCGGGTTGAACTTGTCCGTGAACACGTTGATCAGCTTGAAGATCTCGGCGTACTCGAGAACCCCGTGGCTGGCCTGGGTCGGGTTGGTCGTGCGGTTCAGGATGACGTTCTTGCCATCGATGGTGATCCGCTCTTCGAACTGCACCTTTTTGTCTGCCATGCTCGCTCTCCGCTGTCGTCCCCCGGGGCGCACCCGAGCCGGACCAAAGGTTCAATGAGGTCTCGAATGCTGCAATTGAGGCATTGAGGGGCCTTTGGTCAAGTCGGCCGACTACGGTGGGATATGAAACATGGTTTCATTCCCGTACGCTCATGTGCAGTTTTCATGGTTTGAAAGCCCGAACCTGCAGAAAATACATGGCACCTGACCGTTCGCGGAGGAAATCGGTGTCCAAGCCGAGGCAGGCGTACGACGAGCGTTAGCAGACGCACACCGATTGAGCCCGCTCAGAAGCCCCGGCGGCACACTCCCGTCAAAGGAAGTTGTTCGGCCAGATCATCGTGCGCCACATATGCGCGACCGGCGAGCCGTCGAAGCCCAGGCCCTCGGCCGGCTGCTTGAAGTTGCGCCCGACGATGTCCTCGAACTCGTCGATCGTGACGCTCTTGGACGGATCGAACGCATAAAGGTCGTTGAGACAGACCTGCATCGCCGAGCCGTACCACTTGTGGGCC
>CAMDMH010000368.1 GCA_945901835.1 Devosia equisanguinis
CAGGCGCCGTCTTCGGAAAATCACGCCACAGATCGTTTGGACTGGACTGCGACATGGACCAACTCCTGGTTGGCACTCATGTCGCATGCAATTGCGCCAGATCTGAGGGGGCTGAGGCAAGGGGATAGGTAGTCCCGCAGGGTCTGACACCATTAACCGATCAGAACGTCGGTTCGAGGATGTAGAGGCCGCCGGTGAAGCGGTCGACGCAATAGACGATCCGGCGCTCGTCGACGAAGCAATCGTTGATCTGGATCGCGCCGATCTTGGAGCCGTTCGGGGCCGGTGGGATGAACGTGCCGACGGTCTCCGGCCGATAGGGATTGGAGATATCGTACGCGACGAGGCCGCCGCCGAAGTACGTGCAGAAGATGATGTCCTCGGAGTGGAACGAGGTCGGCAGCTCCAGGTTCTCGTGCATGTTGTGTGCGCCGAAGCGGCCGCCGCGATGAGCGAACTCATCGAAGCTCGGCGGCGGGCAGGTTGCGATCGGGATTGAGTTCTTCTCGTCGCGGATGTCGAGGATCCAGACGAGCTTGGGCCAATCCTTCGCACCGTCTACCGTCGACTCGTCGGCGACGACCGCGAGGCCGCGCTTGAACATCGGGATCATGGTGTGCGTGAAGCCCGTGTACGGGGGCGAGTTGTCCCAGCGCGAAATCGGCTTCGGGTTCGCCTTGTCCTTGATGTCCATGATCAGCATGCCGCCGTCGAGATAGGCGAGGTAGCAGCGATCGGGATGGCTCGGGTACACGTTCGTGTTGTGCGCGCGGAAACCCTTATCGAGCGCGGGCTTCTCGTGGCGCTTGATCGGCTCCTCGCCCTTCTTGGTGCCGGGCATCCACCAGCGGCCGACCTCGGTCGGCTTCGAGGGGTTCTTCACGTCGATGATCTGGTAGCACTGGTCGTCGAGTTCGTGGCCGGCTTCGAAGTCCGGCGCGCCGGCGGCCATGTGGACATACTCGCCATCATGGAACCACAGTACGTGGACGCCGCGCGAGTGGGGGCCGGAGCGATCGAAGAACGCGATAGATTTCGGGTTCTCGGGCTTCGATATGTCGAACAGTTCCATGCCGGCGGGCTTCTGGCCCTGCTTCTGCGTCTGATAGGCGACGGCCATGATGTTGCCCGACACTTCCAGCGAGTTCGAGCGCATGTGGCTGGTCGGAAGGTTGGTCTGAACGACGACCTTGGGGTTCTTCGGGTCGGTTACGTCGACTCCAGTGAAGTTCTTCGGAGCGCTCTCGTGGGCAAGCCAGAGGATGCGGCGGCCGTCCGGCGCGATCTGAATGGACATGCCTTCGCCCATGCCACCGAAGCCATCGAGTTGGTGGTTGGCGAGCAGCTTGAAATTGTGAACGAGTGTTCCGTTGCCTTTGGCCAAGTTCGTTTCCTCTGAGGCTCGATGCTGTTTCCATTACGGGGAGTTACGGCGGCGACTTATAGCCTCGCTCCGGCGACCTGCGAAAGCCCTAAGGCTCTTCGCAGGTGGGGCCGGGTTGCGGGGGGCGACTAGACCTGCGGGTTCGCCTTCTGCCAGGCGTCCACGATCTCGCCGGCGGTCGCGAACCACACACCGTTGCGCTTGGCCATGTCGGCGAGGGCTCGCTGCAGATACTTGATGCGGAGGGGCTGGCCGGAGATCATGGGGTGCAAGGGGATGCCCATCACGCGCGAGTGCTGGCGGCTGTCGGCCAGAAGTTGCTCGAACTGGTCCATGACCGAGCGGTAGTACATATCGCCGGTATATCCCTTGCGGATGTAGAGCGGGATGTCGTTGATCTCCATACAGTAGGGGACACCGGTCATGCGGCCCGACTTGACCTTCATGGGGTAGGGCTGGTCGTCGATGTTCCAGTCGCCACAGTAAGTCACGCCCTCCTCGGCGAGGATATCGAGGGTGTTGTGGGTCTGCGTCAGGCCGACGCCGAGCCAACCGCGGGGCTTCTTGCCGGTCGCCTTCTCGATGGTACCGAGGACGGTGCGGATGACCTCGCGCTCCTTGTCGGGCGGCAGGTTGGCGAGGGATTCGCTGTTGGTCATGCCGTGGCCCATGAACTCCCAGCCGCGCTTCTTCATCTCCTCGATGGCCTTAGGATGCTCATCGCAGACCTTCGCATTCAGCGCGACGGAGGCCTTCAAGCCGGCTTTGTCGAGTGCGTCGGCGATACGCCACAAGCCGACGCGCATGCCGTACTCGCGCCAGCCGTAGTTGATAACGTCTGGGACGAGGTTGCCGGGATTGGGCGAGATGCCGACGCCGAAGGCGGTGTCGTAGTTCCAGACTTCGACGTTAGGTGCGATCCAAACGGCCAGCCGCTTGCCGCCCGGCCACGTGAAGCGTTTGCGCTCGTGGATGACGCTGTCGTCGTAGCGGCCGGAGCGGCGGAACGGCTTCTGCAGGCCCTGCGCGAAGGCAGCGACGGAAGTCAGGCCGCTGGCGGAAAGCCCTGCAGCGCCGCCGAGAAGGAGGCTGCTGCGAAGGAACTTCCGCCGATCGTCGTTCGTGCTCATGACAGCTCTCCAAATCCAAGGATCTCAAATGAATGGCGCTGGGGGCTAATCTACGAATGTGCGCCAAGGCCAGGGGGCATTAAGGGTTGCATAGAGCGCCATTCAACGACGGCCGTTCGGGCTTTGCAACCTTCGGGACATGTTTGGTCACCACTTGGGACATCGGCTGGTCAAGCATTGAGCCCTTTCCAAGGGTTTGCACGCTCGGATATAGCTGCGCGGCGCAGGGTCGATCCGCGTCGACCGCTGTAGAACCTCGGCTATCGGGCAAGGAGCGCGATCATGCGAATGCTACTCCTTGCCTCGGCGGGTGGCGCAATCGGTGCCGGCACCCGATATCTCATTTCGGAATGGTTCGCGACCAAGGGCCTGTTGGGGTTCCCGTGGGCGACGCTGTTCATCAACGTCACGGGTTCGGCGCTGATGGGGCTCACTGTCGGGGTATTGATGTCGCGGGCCGAGCTGCCGGCCGAACTGCGGGTATTCCTGGCTACGGGCATCCTCGGCGGTTACACCACCTTCTCGGCGTTCTCGCTGGAGATCTGGCAGCTGTTCGAGCGCGGTGACGTGGGGGCGGCTATCGCCTACATCGGTGCCTCGGTCGTTCTTTCGATCGCCGGTCTTGCCGGTGGAATTTTCGTAGCACGTTGGATCGTTTCATGAGCGCGCCGGTAGAAACTCTCGAAGTGAAGCGCGACGAGGCCGGGATGCGGCTCGACCGCTGGTTCCGGCTGTATTTCCCTGCGGTGGGCAACAGCTATCTGCAGAAGCTGCTGCGCTCGGGGCAGGTGCGGGTCGATGCCAAGAAAGTGCAGGCTAACGCGCGACTCGAGGCCGGGTCGCAGGTGCGGGTGCCGGCGGTCGTGCGCGAACCTGCGAAGGTGAAACCTTCGCTGAAGCCGCCGCCGGGTCTGTCGAAGGCGGACCGCGATTTCATCGAGCGTATGATCCTCTATGAGGACGACTATGTCGTAGTGCTAGACAAGCCGTTCGGCATCGCGGTGCAGGGCGGCACGGGCACGACGCGGCATCTCGACGGATTGCTGGCCGGAATGGCCGACCGGTTCGGCGACCGGCCGCGCCTCGTACATCGTCTCGACCGCGATACGACCGGCGTGCTGCTCGTCGCCAAGACGCGTGAAACAGCGTCACGGCTCGGCCGCGTGTTCCAGACGAGGTCGGCGGCGAAAACATATTGGGCACTCATTCGCGGCGTGCCGAAGCCGCCGCAGGGCAAGGTCGAAGCGGCGCTGGTGAAGGCGTCGGGACCGGATGGCGACCGCGTGCGCAAGGCGCAGCCGGGCGAGCAGGAAGTCGCGATGCATGCGACGACGCACTACTCGGTGATCGATCGTGTAGCGCACAAGGCGTCGTGGGTGTCGCTGAAGCCGGTGACGGGGCGGCAGCATCAGTTGCGCGCGCACATGGCGCTGATCGGGCATCCGATCGTCGGCGACAACAAGTACGAGGACGGGCTCGAGCCGATCAGCGAAAGTATCGAGCAGAAGCTGCATCTGCACGCGCGGCGGCTGGTGCTGCCGCATCCTTTCGATCTGGGAAAGAAGATCGACGTGACCGCCAAGCTGCCGCCGCACATGAAGAAGACGTGGGCACTGCTGGGACTCGACGAGGGAAGGTACGAGGAGAAATAGGTTTGTACCGTAGGGTGCGGTAACGGAGCGTACCGCACCGTTCCGCGGCAGAACGAGCGCAAGCCAACGGTGCGGTACGGCCAGAAGGCTTACGGCACCCTATGGGCTCAAATCCCGAGCTTCTTCTTCAGGATGTCGTTGACCGCGGCCGGGTTGGCTTTGCCGCCGGACTGCTTCATCACCTGGCCGACGAACCAGCCCATGGTCTTCGGGTTCGCCTTGACCTGCTCGACCTGCTTGGGATTGGCCGCGATGATGTCGTCGACGACCTTCTCGATGGCGCCGGTATCGGTCACCTGTTTCATGGCCCTCGCTTCGACGATCTCGGCGGGATCGCCGCCTTCGGACCAGACGATCTCGAACAGATCCTTGGCAATCTTGCCGGAGATCGTGTTGTCGGCGATGAGGTCGAGGATCGCGCCGAGTTGGGCTGCCGAAACGGGCGAAGCGGCGACCTCCATGCCTTCCTTGTTGAGGCGGCCGAAAAGGTCGTTGATGAC
>CAMDMH010000369.1 GCA_945901835.1 Devosia equisanguinis
CGCCGCGAGGGGAAGCAAATGTCGGAGCCGGAACACTTGTATTCTGAATCTAGGCCATCTTTATCCGACCGGCGAACCGGGGAAGCGCTTCCGTCCGGTCGGATGATGCTCTCGACTCAGCTGGTTTTGATTTCAACCCCGCCCGGTCGATACACTCGGCCGGGCGATTTGTTTGTGGGGCCTGTCGACCAGTCCGTCGGCCTCGATCGATGACCGCCTTTGACGCAAAAGTGTTATGCCGGAACGCCAGCCCGGCGCAGTGCATTGTCGAAGCGCGACCCTGTTGCGAACAGATTGGTTTGACGATCATTGAAAATGACGGTGAGCGCTATCGTCGCATCCAGCGGATACTTGAGAATCCATCGCAGTCGACCGTTTCTTCTTGCGAGTAACTGTTTAGCCAAGATTGAAAGGAATTGGATGTGACTGAACGATAAAAAAAATAGTTTAACCAATCGTTTACTTTCCTCTGGAAATTGCCTGTGCACGGATGTACGCCCAATCGAAAGTTTAAGTCGGTCCCAGAATGGGACTGAGGGCGCGACATGCGCCCGTACAGCGGGACGTAGCAATGAATACGATCGTCAAGATCGACTGCGATCTGGTTGCGGCCAGCATGAGCGGATCAATCGGGTTTTTCGAGCAGTTGGCGTTAGACCCCAACGACGTGGTCCTCGACCTGCGGAGCGCAGTCAATCTAGACGGTTCGGGTCTCGGTGCGCTTCTGCATGTGTTCAAGCGAAAGCGTGCACATGGTGCAACGCTGTCGCTCGTCAATGTCAGCGGCCAGCCGCGACAGATCCTCAACGAGCTGAAGGTGCTTGCCCTCCTCGAATACCGCGGCGACGCCAATGGTATCGAGAGCAAGCGTCGCGCCACCACGCTTTCCACCACCGCGCTGCCAAAGCTCCCCGGGAACACCGCAGTTCCGACGCGCTGAAGCATCAGCTGCCCCCGAAGGAGCGCGGGCGAAAGACGAAGAGTGGTCACCTTGCCGGTGGCCGCTCTTTTTCGCATCGATTGAACCGCGCGCCATCAGGCCGATGCTTGCCGGCTATGCTTCCGCTTTTTGTGGATCGCTGTTCTGCGGCATGAAGATCCGCGCCAGCATCGGTATCACCAGCAGGCTGCAGATCGGCGACAGCAGCATGCCGCCGACGATGACCCAGGCCAGCGGCTGCTGAACCTGGCTGCCGATTCCCGTAGAGAATGCAGCCGGCACCAGACCGATACACGCCGAAAGGCCCGTCATGAAGATCTGCCGCATCCGCGTCGAGCCGGCGGTGATGATCGCGGTCTCGAGGTCGATGCCTTCTTCGAGGTTGTGGCGAATGTAGGAGACGAGCAGAATACCATCCATCGCCGAGACGCCGAATAGCGAGATGAAGCCGACGGCTGCGGACACGCTCATGTTCAGGCCGGCCACATAGAGCCCGAGAATACCGCCGGCCACGGCGAACGGAATACCGGAGAGCGCCAGCAAACTGTCGCGCACGGTGTTGAAGAGGCTGTACAGCAGCAGCAGGATCAGCATCAGGCTGAGCGGCACGATGACTGCCAGCCGCTTCTGCGCTTCGACCAGCGCGCCGAACTCGCCCGACCACTCCATGCTGTAGCCCGGCGGTAGCGGAACGTGCTTGGCGATGTGTGCTTGCGCTTCCGCGACCGTGGAGCCGAGGTCGCGGTCACGTACGCTGTATTTGAGCGGAACGAACCGCTGATTGTTCTCGCGGTAGATGTACGCGGCGCCTGACTCGAGCTGGACCGCGCCGAGCTCGCCGAGCGCGATATAGGCCGTCGGCCCGGAGTTTTCCGCGGCCGGAATGGCCACCGGAATGGCCCGGATCGCGTCCATGTTGCGCCGATACTGTTGAGCGAGGCGAACCGTCAAGGCGAAATTCATTTCGCCTTCATAGACGCGCGTCACCTCTTGTCCGCCGATCGCGGCCTGGATCACCGCATTGATGTCGGCGACGGACAGGCCGTAGCGGGCCGCCTTCGCACGGTCGATGCGGATCACGAGGTTCGGTTGTCCGAGCAGGCTGAACACGCCGGGATCGCGCACGCCCGGAACTTCCGACAGCTTGTTCTTCACTTCCTTGGAATGCCGCTCCAGCACCGCGAGATCGGGTCCGAAGATCTTGATCGAATTCTCGCCTTTGACGCCCGAGACCGCCTCTTCCATGTTGTCTTGGATGTACTGCGAGAAGTTGAAATCTACGCCGACGAATTCCTGGTTGAGCCGCTGGCTGAGCTCCTTGACGAGTTTCTCCTTTGTCAGACCCGGCGGCCACTGGTCGGCCGGTCTCAGCGGGCAGAAGAACTCCGCCAGGAACGAGCCGTCGGGATCGGTGCCTTCCTCGCCGCGCCCCTGCTCGGACACGACAGCCAGCACCGGCTGATAGCTCTTGATGATCTCCCGGATGCGGGCGACCGTGTCCATGCCCGCTTCGAGTGCGATCGTCGGCGGCAGGGTCGCGCGGATCCAGAGGTTGCCTTCCTCGAGCTTGGGCAGGAACTCGGTGCCGAGCCGCCCACCCAACCCGAACACGACCACCAGGAACGTGAGACCCGCGAGCGCCGATTTGCGCGCGTTGAACACGACCAATGGCAGCACAGTCGAGTAAACCCTCCGTAAGCCACGCACGACGAACGTCTCGATGTCCTGCACGTGCGCTGGCAGGAACACCGATGCCAGCACCGGAGTGACGAGAAACGTCGCGAGCACCGCACCGATCAGCGCATAGGCGTATGTCCGCGCCATCGGACTGAAGATCTGGCCCTCGACGCCGGTCATCGTGAACAGCGGAAGGAATGCCGCGATCGTGATCAGGACCGAGAACAGGATCGGCTTGTCGACCTCGACCGCCGCACGGAGAATCCGGTTGAGCTTCTCGGTCAGCCCGGCGCCCTTGTCCGCCAGGGCGGATTTGACATGGTGCGAGAGATGCCGGTGTATGTTCTCGACCATGATGACCGTCGCATCGACAATGATGCCGAGATCGATCGCGCCGACCGAAAGCAGGTTCGCCGATTCCCCCCGCCATACCGTGATCATGACGGCGAGCCCGAGAGCGACGGGAATCGTCGCCGCGACGATGATCGCGCACCTGAGGTCGCCCAGGAACAGCCACTGGATGATGAAGATCAGGATGATGCCGAAGACGAGGTTGTGCACCACGGTGTCGATGGTGACGGCGACGAGATCGCCGCGATCGTAAAACGCCTCGAGCTTGACCCCCGGCGGCAGGCTGCCGTCGGTATTGAGCTTGACCACCGCCGCGCGCACGCGCGAAACGACGTCCATCGTGCGCTCGAGTTTTTGCATCAGCACGACGCCGGTGATCGTATTCGTCTTGTCGTCGCGTCCCGACATGCCGAGCCGCGGCTTCGCGCCGACTTCGATGCGCGCCACGTCGGACACCAGGACGGGTACGCCGTTCCGCTGGCTCAGGACGATGTTGGAAACATCTTCGATGCTGCCGATCAATCCCAGGCCGCGGACATTGACCGATTGCTCGCCGATCGCGATCGTACGGCCGCCGACGTTCGAATTGGAGCTCGAAATCGCGTTGATGACCTGCGGCAGCGTGAGCCCGTAGGAGATCAGCCGGTTGAGATCGATCTCGACCTGGAACTCCTTCGTGTCGCCGCCCAGCGCCGCGACGTCTGCAACGCCCGCAACGGTTCTGAGGCGCCGTTCGATGACCCAGTCTTGCAGCGTCTTGAGCTGCATGACGTCCATGTCCG
The DNA here is from genome assembly GCA_945901835.1 of Devosia equisanguinis. GTDB lineage: Bacteria > Pseudomonadota > Alphaproteobacteria > Rhizobiales > Hyphomicrobiaceae > CAMDPA01. The sequence goes on from CAMDMH010000369.1 coordinate 3,751, forward strand.
GCGGCCCGGTCACCTGATAGCGATAGATCTCGGAGATGCCGCCCGCCGGCGAGATCACCGGCTGCACGCCTGTGGGCAGGTTGGCGTCCTTCAAGCGGTTGAGCGCCTGCTGGCGCACGAAATAGTAGTCCTGCCCGTATTCGAACTGCAGCCGGATGAAACCCAGCGCGAAAACCGTATTCGAGCGGATGAACTTGAGACCCGGCGTACTCGACACCGCGATCTCGATTGGCATCGTGATGTAACGCTCGACCTCCTCGGGCGATTGCCCGGGCCACTGTGCGATGATCTCGATGATCGGCGGAGAGGGATCGGGATACGCTTCGATGTTGAGGCGCAGGTAGGTAGCCCAGCTCGCCGCCAGAAACGCAACGAACATGATGAGCGCGAGCGGCCGTCGCGAAAGGCAGGCCGCAATGATACTACGCAGCATTGCGGGCCCGTACCGGTCGGGCGCTCACTGGCGCCACTCGTTGTCGACGAAGATGGCGCCGCGGCCGACGACACGCTCACCGGCCGCGATGCCGGAAATGATCTGAATTCGGTTTCCGGTTTCGACGCCGATCTCGACCTTGCGCCGCTCGAACACCATCGATTCGCGTTCCACCCAAACTGTCGCGATGTAGCCTTCGCGGATCACGGCCTCGAGCGGAACCAGAGGAAGAACGGGAGTATCACCGGTCTTGATCTTAAACGAAGCGAACATTTCAGCCCTCAGGGCCATGTTCGGATTGGGGATTTCGGAACGCACAACGACCCGATGCGTCGCAGAATCGGATGCCGCGCCGATAGCGGTGATGCGCGCGCCGAACACTCGGTCTTTGAGCGCCGGTACGACGACCTCGAGTTCCTGCCCCACCTTCATGAACGGAATGTCGTTCTCCGGCACGCTGGCCTTCAAC
>CAMDMH010000370.1 GCA_945901835.1 Devosia equisanguinis
CTGCACCGACGGCGACAGCCAAATCCCCATAGCGCTCGCTGAGACGGGTGCCCCAATCCCGCGCCTTCCTTCCCTGGCGGCTTTCGAACGCCGGCCCAGTCGTGCGCGTGGCGAGGTGCAAGTGGGGCCGGCATCCGAAACCCGTCACAGCAACGGACGAAGTGCGACATTCTGGCACCCAATGTCCGCACCTGACCAGTTAGGGTGAGTGAAATGCTCCGTGGTCGTCCGGAGCGTTCGGGCCATGAGCGTTTGTCGTGACTTCATCGAAGCCGCGCTTCGAGTTCGTCGGCTTTCTGGAGGCATAGCTGACGATCGACGAGTGTAACCGGCAATGCTGCGATCGCAGGCGTCGAGTTCGCCGCGCTCCACCCCACCACGATCGTGGCAGTCGCCCCCGATCCGAAGCTTTTCCTGCTTTCTGTATTAGAGCTTCAGCGCACGAAGTCGATCCCGAAGGTTCCGAGATCGGCAGCCTGTTTCGCAGGCATCGCCTTGCTGCGCTCGTAAAGCTCTGCGGGGTCCGCATTGGCCGTCAATTCACGCAGCCGCGGATAGACCTCTTGCGAGTAGAGCTTCATCGATTTGAGCGCGTTCTCGTCGGACAGGAAGCCTGCCTGTCCCATGATCAGCATGTTGCCGAAACCGCCCGAGTATTCCCAGAACGACTTGATCTGGTTGAACACCTGATCCGGCGTTCCGACGAACATATTGCCTCTTGCCATCTGGTCATCGAGCTTGGGCTTTGCGGGAATTCCGCGCCCGATGTTGCCGCCCTTCATGACCATCGCGGAAACCGATGCGGGATGATAGCCGGGCGGGTTCGACCATTCGAGCGGCACCTTGTTGGCTTCCATGTACCACATCAGCTCACGCGCGCCTTTCGCGGCCTCGCTCTCCGTCTCAGCCACGTAGCACAAGCCGAGATAGGCTAGGCGATCGAGAGATGGCACCTTGCCATGTGCCTTGAGGTAGGCCTCGCGGTAGCCCCCGTAGATGTTGCGAATGTTCTGGTAGCCCGCCAGGAACACGGCGCCGACATGACCGTGCTCGGCGACAGGAACCGCAGTGGCGGCACTGCCCATGGTGATCCATACCGGCGGGTGCGGCTGCTGGTATGGACGCGGCCAGACGTTGACCTGACGGTGGTGGAACCACTTGCCTTCGAAGTTGAAGGGCCCGTCGCGCGTCGTCCAGGCCTTGAGGATGAGGTCGTGCGCCTCCCACAGACGCTCCGTGCCCTGCCAAGGCAAGACGTTCGCGGCCGCTGCCTCGTAAGGAACGCTGCGCACGAAGCCGCAATCGACTCGACCTTTCGAGATTACGTCGACCATCGCCATCTCTTCGGCGACGCGGACAGGCTGGCTCCGATTGGGCAACGGATTGCCCAGGATCAGGAGCCGCGCCTTTTTCGTCTGGCGGGCCAGAATACCCAGCATGATCGGTGCCGCGGGCACCATGCACGTGGCGGTCTGATGATGCTCGTTGAGCATGATATCCAAACCGATGTCGTCGCAGGCGCACCACAGATCGAGGTAGCGGTTGTAGAGATCGTGAGCGACTTCGGGATCGCAGAACTCGTTCGGCAGGTCGACCCGGATCGATCGGTAGGTCTCCTGATCCGGCAGGTGGGGATAGCAGTCCTCGGTGAACCAATAGGTCTTCATGTGAGCGTTTCCCAAAGATCAGCGGCCAACGAAGGAAAGCACGGCATCCACGAAGGCGTCCGGCTGCTCGGATTGGGGCGAGTGACCGGCCTTGTCGATCACCGTCATCGTCGCCCCGGGGATCATTGCACAAAACTTACGGCCGTAATCAACTGTGACAAGGCCATCGCTCGCGCCCCAGATGAAATGCGTCGGGATAGTTATGCGATGGAGCCGGCGCGGCAGCTTCGGGTTGTGCATATACGGCTCCCACGTATAGGCCCCCAGGGCCATGCGGTTCGCGGCGACGATCTCGAGTTGCGCGGGTGTCAGATCATCGAGCTTGGGTGCGCGCGAAGGGTCGTGGAACATCAGCTTGGTAAGCTCCTCGGACGGTGTGCCGAAGACGTCTACGATGTCGCGATCGTCCCGGCTCCCGACCTTGACGCCGACGCTGTCGACGAGGATCAGATGGGACAGGCGTGAGGTATTCATCGTGGCCATCTCGACGGCGGTCCAGCCGCCCATCGAAAAGCCCATCAGCGTCACGTCCTTCAGATCGAGCTCGTCGAGCAGATCGAGATAAAGGAAGACGAGATCGTCGATGCGGGTGAAGTGCTCCGGCATCTTGGAGCCGCCGAAGCCAGGATGCGTGGGGGCGATAATCTCGAATCGCTCTGCCAGGCGCGCGGCGAATGGCATCGAGGCGATCGGCCCGCCTCCGCCGTGCAGCATCAAGAGTGGGCGGCCCTTCCCCTTGCGGACCACATCGACTTCCAAGCCTTGGAGTTTCATCTTGCTCCTCACATTCGAGCGCCGTGCCGTTGGACCGTCGCATCAGCTCACGCGTTCCAAACAGGGTTGACTATGCGCGACCGCCGGTAGAATTTGAAACACCATTTCACTGGATGCGACAGTGTGGGCTGGCAGAGGGATCGAAGCATGCCTAGACTGAGCGTCCGGATCGCCGGGCTAATCATTGCCGTCGCCGCTCAACTGATCTTGCCTCCCGAGGCGCGTGCGCAGTCGACTGCCGGTGCCTGGCCCCAGCGCAACGTTCGGCTTATCCTGCCATTTGGGGCCGGGTCTGGTGCGGATATCGCAGCACGCCTCCTGTCGGAGCGGCTCCAATCGAAATGGAAGCAGGCGATCGTCGTGGAGAATCGACCGGGTGGTGACGCCCTGTTGTCCATAGGTGCGTTCGTTTCAGCAAAAGACGACCACGTATTGTTTTGGGGGCCGACCAGCGTTTACCTCGTCCATCCCTACAGGCACGCAAATCTGCCTTACGATCCGGACAGCGACCTCGTGCCGGTCGTGCAGATTGCAAAGACCCAGGTTGTGATCGGCGTGCCGGCGGCGATGCCGGTGTCCTCGCTCAAAGATTTCGTGGCCCACGTCAAGGCAAATGCAGGCAAGCTCAACTACGCGACGACGCCGGGATTCTCCGAGTTCGTCTTCGACGGCTTTCTCAAGGAGAACGACTTGTTGATGTCGAAGGTGCCTTACCGCGACATCGTGCAGGCGCCGGTCGATCTTGCGGAGAACCGGCTACAAGCGCTCATGCAGGCGCATGCCGTGATACTCCCGCAAGTGCAGGCCAAGCGGGTCAAGTTGCTGGGCATCGCTGACACTCAGCGCAGCACGCTCGATCCTGATGTGCCATCTGTACACGAAGCGGGGTTTCCTTCGCTTGAGTCCATTGCGCTGCTCGGCGCTTATGGCCCCAAGGGCATGCCGCTCGAGTTGCGCAAGCGCATTGCGGAAGACATCACGGCGGAGCTCAACGATCCAGCTGTCGACACGCGGTTGAGGGCGTCCGGCAATGTCCCAGCGCCAGGGGGGCCAGAAGAGTTGGCCAAGTCGGTCGCCCGGCAAAAGGCCCAGGTTGCAGGCATCGCGAAAGTGCTCGGTGTCAGCAAGCTGAAGTAGCTCTCCGATCCAACCCGTTCACCGGGTCAACCGGATTGGGTCCCGCCTTCTGCTATGGCGGCACGCGCTCTCTGCTGATCACCAATTGGTAGGTCGACTCCGTGTCGGCGCGCGAGCTAGTTGTGGACTTGTTCCGCCGCCAGTCGGCCGATTCAACGCTGTCTCGCAGCGAAGCCCTGCGCCAGGCCATGATGGCCCTTGTGAATACCGGCCGCTACAGCCAAGACGGCAAGGTCCTCTACAGCTACGCCCCCGCCCTGTTCTTGGCTCCCTATACCGTCATCGGCGAGGGGGGAGGGCTGCAGTAGAGCGCTCTGCATGTCATGAGGAGTGGGTTGGGGCCTGCCACCACGGCCCCCTCTCTGTTGCCAAACAATAACTCTACGGCAGAGTCTTTCCTTCGCGATCGGCAGGTTTCGCCACTTACCTGCAGCCCAATCCGGGTGCTGCGATGTCAGAGGTGCTCTAAACCGGACATTGGCCGGTGGGAAATTATCCGCCTACGCCTTGTTCTGCTGTGGGTCTTGTGTCACGAGTGTAGCCGGTCCAAACGGCCACGCACAACTATATGGGAGATGAAGGAAGGCCCTTCGGGTTCGGCGATCAGGTCGCTGATCCCAAGCCACCGCGAGCGGCTGTGGTCAAAAGCCATGGTCGTGAGCGTCGCGGAAACGTCGGGACGAAGATCCCGACAGGTATGGTCGAGAGAGGCGAACGCAAGTGAACTGCTTCTGAAGCGTCGAAAGCGGATTAGGTGATGTCAAAATCGCGGGTTGACCCTACCTGCGAGATCAGTTCGGGCGATGTCCTGATACGGACCGAACGGCATCCGGCGTGTAGGCAGCGCGAAGCTCGACCGGGCTCCTGTATGGAACGTGAGAACCTGGCCGGTGATGGCAAGGGAAAAGGCACAAGCGGCGACAATCGCGAGGCCGAAAGTACCGATGCGCCGGAGAGGGGCGGACTGCCTCGTAGTAGCGACGAAGTGGGGCAATGCCCATGGAGCGAAGGGGGTGGGTCATCGTCGTTGAGCGCGGGCCAACTGGGTCAAACCGGGAGGAGCCTGCAATT
>CAMDMH010000371.1 GCA_945901835.1 Devosia equisanguinis
GACGCCGAGCCTCGCTCGACCCAGTCGACGGTGTCCGCGTCGTTTCCCGCATATGTCGAGGTAAATGCCGCATGAAGCCGCGCAAGACGGGTCCCTATTCCACATCGCCGATCAACCGGCGGCCGAAGGTGCGCTGGCCGAACGGGGCGCGGGTCGCGGTGTGGATCATCCCGAACATCGAATTCTTCGCGCTCGACGAGACGATCACGACGCCGAAGGTGCCTGATGTCGGCGGCTTTTCGGTGCGCGACTACGGCAACCGGATCGGCGTGTTCCGCATCATGGACATTCTCGACCGGCACGGCTTCAAAGGAACCGTGGCGCTCAACTCCGATTTGATCGAGCACCATCCCGAGATCATCGAGGAAGGTAACCAGCGTGGCTGGGAGTGGATGGGGCACAACGAAAGCAACACGCGCTATCTCAACCAGATGAGCCCCGAGGAGGAAGCGCGTACCGTCCGCAACACGGTCGAGACGATCACCAAGGGTACCGGCAAGGCGCCGAAGGGCTGGCTCGGCTCTGGGCTGCAGGAGACGTGGGGCACGCTCGATCTCCTCGCCGACAACGGCATCGAGTACGTGGCCGACTGGGTGATCGACGACCAGCCGGTCGCGATGTCGCTCGACGACGGCCGCACTATTCACGCGATGCCGTATTCGCTGGAACTCAACGACAAGCCGGCGTTCGAGCGGCGGTTCATGAGCCCATCTGATTTCGAGCGGATGATCTGCCGGCAGTTCGACACGCTTTGGCAGGAGGGCGAGAGCCAGGCCCGGGTGATGGCGATCGCGCTGCATCCCTATCTCATCGGCATGCCGCATCGGATCGGCGCGCTCGATGCAGCGCTCGCCCACATCTGCAGTCACGACGACGTGTGGCGCGCGACGGGGTCGGAGATCCTGGCGGCGTGGCGACAGGTATCGACCGGTTAACGCCCGCCGGATCAATTCAGGCATGCCGGCCGAAGCATGTCAGCCGAAGCATTGACGCTCGGCTCGCGGCGCGGTTTGGTCTGCGCAGAGACCTCCAAGAGACTTGCCGGGAGAACGCCCATGCTGACCGCCGAAAAGAACAAGCTGTTGTGCGACATCGAGCCGGGCAGCGCGATGGGCGATCTGCTGCGGCGCTACTGGCAGCCGATCGCAGGCGAGAGCGAGTTCGACAAGATCTCGATCAAGCCGGTGCGGTTCTTCGGCGAGAACCTCGTGCTCTACAAGGACGGCTCGGGCCAGTTCGGCCTCGTCGACCGGCACTGCACGCACCGGCGCGCGGACCTCTCCTACGGCTGGGTGGAAAACTGCGGCATCCGGTGCAGCTATCACGGCTGGCTGTTCGGTGCGGACGGCCGGTGCCTCGAGCAACCCTTCGACGATATCGCCAACCCCGGTACGCGGCTGAAGGAGCGGTGCTCGGTCAAGGCTTATCCCGTGCGACCGATGGCCGGAATCCTCTGGGCTTACATGGGGCCGGATCCCGCGCCGGAGTTGCCGGTGTGGGAACCCTTCACGTGGAAGAACGGCTTCGTCGAGATCGTCGGCTGCGACATCCCCTGCAACTGGCTGCAGTGCCAGGAGAACTCGATCGATCCCGTGCACTTCGAGTGGATGCACGACACGTGGCCGTCGAGGATCAAGGGCGACGCAACCGTGACCGCGCCCAAGCATCTCAAGCTCGCGTTCGACGAGTTCGAGTTCGGCTTCCAGTACAAGCGCATCCGCGAGGGCATGAACGAGAAGGATCCGATGTGGATCACGGGACGCGTGGCGCTGTGGCCGAACGGGTTCTATCTGGGCGGGCACTTCGAGTGGCGGGTGCCGGTCGACAACGAGAATTCTCTGTGCATGTGCTGGTTCTTCAGTCGCGTGCCGCTCGAGAAGGGCGACTACGCCCAGGCGCGCATTCCGACCTGGTATGGCAAGATCAAGGGCGAGGACGGGCGCTGGATCACGAGCAACGTCATCAACCAGGACATCGTCGCCTGGGTAGGCCAGGGCCGGATCGCGGATCGCACCGTCGAGAAGCTCGGCATGTCCGACGTGGGCATCACCAAGATGCGGCAGCGGCTGTTCGAGGATCTCGAAGCGATCTCGAGGGGGCGCGATCCCTCCGGCGTCATCCGCGATGCGGACCGCGCGAAATGCGTCGCGCTGCCGATCGCGTCGCCGGAAACGCACCGCGACGCGATATCGACCGAAGACATGAAGAAGCATCCCGTGCTCAAGAACCGGCTCAACGGCAACCGCTGGGTCGCGGGACAGCCCGACGACGTCTACAACGACTTCATGGATGCGATGGGCTGGCCGGAGCGGAAGCGGCCGGTGGCGCTGAAGGCGGCGGAGTAGGTGAGTGCCTCGATCCTTACCGACTTCGGATCACATATCGGCGAGCTTGAACCCCATTGCGTCGGCGGCTTCCGCGAGGCGACGGTCGTAAGTGGCAACCTCGATATCCAAACCCTGGGCGCGCAGGAAATCCATCGTGGCAAGGTGAATGGCATCGAGCGTTCGCACGCGCACGGGAAACACGTCGAGTGCACGCGCCAGAACCGGACGATGGAGATCCACCATGGCGATACCATCGATCAGGCAACGCGCAGCCTCGCCCGCTGCTTCGCTCAGACCCAGCGCGTTGACGCGAACCATCATCTCGATCTCGAGCAGGCGGCTGGAAGCCAGCACTTCCTGCCAAAGTGCGGCCGGCGGCCGGCGTTGTTCACCGAAAAGTGCAGCAAGCGCAACCGAGGTGTCGAGGTAGATCACCGGTCCTCGCGATCCGACTCGAGCCCCTTCAGCAACACATCAATCGATGCAACGGGTACGTGCGGTGGCGGCCCGGACAAGGGCCGCTTGGCCGGCGTGACAAGTCCCAGCCGGGCCAACTCTGCCAGCCGTTGCTCAGCCGTCGGTGTATCGCTACCGATACGTGCCGGAATTATTTCAGCCACGACGCGCCCCCGGTCCGTAACGAGCACGGTATCACCGGCTGCGACAGCGCGGATGTACTCGCTCAAGTTGTTCTTCAGGGCCTTGATACCGACGGTTTGCATGAGCTAAAGTAGCTACCGGTAGCTACCTTGTCAACTTCTCAACATGGTCCATCATGCCGCCACGTCCCATCATCGTGTTCGATCTCGACGACACGCTCTATTCCGAGCGCGATTTCGCGATTTCGGGGTTCAAGGCGTGTGAGCGCTGGCTCGAGGAAAAGCACGGCGCCAGCGGGATCGTCGATGAGATGACGCGGCTGCTCGACGAGGGGCACATGCGCTCGCTGTTCGAGATCGTGCTGGCGGCGCGCGTTCCCCTTTCCGCGAAGGAGGAAATCGAGGCGTTCATCGATGTCTACCGGCTGCATGAGCCGGAGATCGCGCTCTATCCGGATGCGGCGTGGGCGCTCGATCATTTCGGGCGCGACGGGCCGCTCGGCCTGATCACCGACGGGCAGCACGTGGTCCAATCGGCCAAGGTGAAGGCGCTGGAGATCGAGCATCACTTCGAGCACATCGTCTACACGGGCGCGCTCGGCGGACGGACGTTCTCCAAGCCGCACCCGTTGAGCTACGAGCAGATGGAGGCAGCGATCGGCGTTCCCGGGCGGCGGTTCGTCTATGTCGGTGACAACCCGGCGAAGGATTTCGTAACGCCCAACCAGCGCGGGTGGATCAGCGTGCAGGTGCACCGGCCGATGCGCATTCATTCGCGTGCGGTGGCAGCGCCTGGAGGTGCAGCGCAGCACGAGCTTCACAGCCTGGAAGAGTTGCCGGGATTGCTGGCGGGATTGGCACCGTAAACCGGGCCGGCAGCCCCCGCGCGATACATTGCTTCAAATTTCACGGATCGACTTGACCGGAATTGAACACCTGTATGTTTCACTGCTCGCGGGGGATGAGCGCGAGAGGCAGACATGGGAAAGAAAGCCCAATCCGACCGGCGCCAATTCGGACGGCGCGAAACTCTTCTCCACGCGATTGCCTACGTCCCGGGTCGCGGGGCCCTACATTGCACCGTCTCAAACCTGTCGGAGCAGGGCGCGCATCTCACCTTCAGTGAGCCGGCTTCTCTACCGCCGATCTTTCGTCTCGAGGCCTAGGCCATCGGACTGGAACGCATCTGCAATGTGCGCCACCAAGGCCCCAGTGGGATCGGCGTCCAGTTCGTCGACCACGCCACGGCTCAGAAGATCACCGCCAAGCTGGGGGATGCTGCCCGCCGCCAACACTATAAGCAGAAGCTGCCACCGGCCGACGAGGGTGTTCGCTTACGCGAGGAATTGCAGACGGCGCGTGATGCCCACACGAAGCCAGAAGACATGCGCGCACTCAATCACGTTCCAGGGCGTGTCATTCGCGGGGTTTGAGGCGCGGATCGAGGTCGGCGGCGAGATTGGCGCCGTAGGGCGGATTAGCGAAGCGTAATCCGCCGTTGGCGAAGTGCGTCGTAGTGCGGCGGGTTACGCGCGTTGCGCTAACCCGCCCTACGAAGTCACATCAGGCATCTACGCTGGCGTTGAGGGCGTTTTCCTGGATGAACTCGCGGCGTGGTTCGACGACGTCGCCCATCAGCTTCGAGAAGATCTCGTCGGCTTCGGAAAGATCGCCGAGCTTCACCTGAAGCAGCGTGCGGCTCTCCTTGTCGAGCGTC
>CAMDMH010000372.1 GCA_945901835.1 Devosia equisanguinis
TCGCTTTCGGTCGTCGGCCGCGACATTAGGGCGAACCGGCAGCGAACGGCAATGGGCGCGATGCAGCCAGTAATGATGGCCTGCCGCACTCGAAATCCAAATCGACGTCATCCTCGGGCAAGGCTGAAGTCCGTCAGGACTGAAGCCGCGTCCCGAGGACCCATCGTCCCGGCGGCACAGTCGGAACCTGCTCGGCAATCCGGCGCAATTTGCAAAATGGTTCCTCGGGACGAGCCCGAGGATGACAAAGTTGATTTGAAATCAATTCCCGATGGCGCGTTTCTGGATGCCTTCGAGGAAGGCCTTGGTGCCGGCATCGAGGCCACTGGGGCCAGCCTTCTGGATGACACGGCCGATCAGCAGCGCCAGTTCGGCATCTGGCTTGATGTCGGCGTTGGCGATGATGTCGTCGAGCGTGGCTTCGCCGGGCGCCGAGCGCGAGAACACGCTCGCGAGGTTCAGGTCCGGCTGCACCGTCGGCTGCGACCAGCTTCCGAACACGCGGAACGGCAGGCCGCTGAAGAACGAGGCGATGCGCGCGCGGCCGCTGAGATCGAGGCGCTGCTCGACGATACCGATGGTGCCTTCCGCGTTCACGCCGAGCAGCGGACCGCCCATCGTGACCATCGATTCCTTCACCACGCCCTTCTCGATCTTGAGGTCCGTGTTGAGGCCGGTGACTGCCGTCCGGCGCTCGGGATCGTACTCGCGATTGCCTGTGAGCCAACGGATGACGGTGCCGAGGGTTATGTTGCCGAGGTCGTAGCCCAACACGTGGCCCTGGGCCATGTTGGTGCGCACGGTGCCCGTCAACTGCTCGACGAGCTGCTTCTGCGAATTTCCGGTCGAGCGGATGTCGGCATCGATGCCGGTGTCGCCATCGAGCAGCGGCGTCACGCCGAACGCTTCCGACATCGCGAAGAGATCGACGCCCTCGCCCTTCACATTGGCGGAGATCGACGGCACGCTCTGGCGCGCATCGATGCGGGCGCGGCCGCTGAGCTTGCCGTCCTTGGTGCCGATGCCATTGCCTTCGAGCGTGAGCGCGCCATCGTCGAGCACCGTCTTCAATTGCGGAACTGCGAACTGCATGCCGCGCACGCCGAGGCTCTTGACCGCCCATTCGACATCGAGATCTACAGCGCGAAGGGCGGAGAGATCGAACTTATCCTCGCTCCATGCGGGTGCGGCAGCCTTCGACTTCGCGCGAGTTGCCGCGGGGATGAGGTCGTCTGCCGGTACGGCCGGGATCTCCATCGTGCCGCCACGCTTGACGGGCGCATCGAGCATCGCGCGCATGTAGGTCTTGAACACATCGCTCAAGGGGACCTCGGGCTCGATCACCTGCGGCTTACCGCCACCCGCAGAGCCAGACGCCCCCCCGGGCTGGGGCTTCGGCCGCGGCTTGACCGGCGCGACGCCGAGGTAGGCGTCGGCGTCGAGTTTGTCGGAGGCAACCTTGCCTGAAATCTTGGGCCGCGCGCCGGCAATGTCGACCGCGACGGAACCGGTCAGCACGTTGTCGCCGTGTCCGATCCGGCCATTGGCGAGCGCCACGCGCGTCGACGTGGCGTCGATGTCGCCAGCGAGATCGACGGGGCCTTTGACGGTCGCGGGGACGGTGACGCCAAGCCAGCCCGCCAGCGCCTCGACCGATGTCGTCGCGGCCCGCGTGCGGCCCTTGAAGGTCGTCGTCGCGCCGGTCTCGATGCGGCCGTCGAAATCGACCGAACCGTGGCTTGCCCTCAGTGACACGTTGGCTGGAACGGCAGGTCCTGCCGTGAGCGCTTCAGGCGACGGCAGCTTCACGGTACCGCTGACGCGATCCTTGTTGTGGGTGAAGGCGACGGAAGCGTCGACCGGCGCGCCGAAAGCGAGCACGGGTGCGGCGATACTGACCTGGTCCAAGCCCAGCGGTGCTGCGCCGGCCGAACGTGTCGGCTGCAGGACGGACAAAGATCCGCTGGCGAAGGCGAAGCCTTGCAACCTTGCGGCTGTGGCATTCTTCGCAGCTGCCGTCATGGCGCCGGCGCGGATGGTGCCCGCGCCCTTGCTGACGAAGGCGGCGGCCGTGCTCTTGACGGTGACGTCGTCGATGGCGGCGGATGTCACCGACTTCGCCGTTGCCGAAAAACCGGAGGCGTCGATGCGACCGTCCTGGGCGAGAACGTAAGCCACCGTCGTGCCATTGACCGCGAGGTCGTCGAGCGCATCGAGGCGAGCAGCCTTGGCGGTGCCGGTCAATCCGCCGATCGTGACCGCGCCGTTCGCGGGATGGGAGAAGGCGAAACGGTTACTCTGGAACTTCACGTCGTCAAGGCGGCCGCCCTTGAGCGAAGCCGCGGCGGTATCGAGATTTTCGGCCGACATCGTGGTGCCGCTGGCGGGATCGCGCCAGTTCACCGCGCCGCCTTTAAACGTCATGCGGCCGGCGCCATCGAAGCCCAACGCATCGGCGGTGGCGGTGAACTTGGTCGCCTCGATGCCGGAGGGCTGCGTGCGATCGCGCCAGCGCAATGTGGCTCCGGACGCCTGGAGGTTGCCGATGCGGGCACCCGAGAAGGCGCTGGCCCTGGCGTCGAGATCGGACACCTCGACGCTGGTGCCGGTGGCCGGATCGAGAACGACCGTCGCGCCGGCCTTCACGAGCGCCTCGCCGATGCTTTCCTGGCTGACGTTACGCAATCCGACGTCGGCGCGCTCCATGCGCACGGTCGAGCCGTTGCGCTGGTCGCGATAGCTGATCGCACCACCTTTGATCTCGACATTGGCGAATGCGAACCCGCGCGTGGCGCTGGCCGGCTCTTCGCGCGTCACCGCGACCTCCGGTTGCCAGACATAGCGGCCTTGCTTGTCGGTCTCGACATTGACCACGGGCTCGATCAGCGAGATGCGTTCGAGGGTGTGCGACGCGCCGAGTGCTGCGGAATAGCCCGCGTCGAGCTCGATGACCTTGGCGACCACGATCGGCGCGCTTCCCGGCTGGGCCGGATTGGTCAGCACGACGCCTTCCATGTGCAGCTTGACGCTCGGCACGAGGCGCACCGACATCGGACCGTTGATCTGCAGCTCGAGCCCGGTCTTGGCGCGCGTACCGGCGACGATCATGCGCTTGGGCAGGTCGGTCAGCGGCACGACGATCGCCACGGCCGCGACGACCGCAACCAGGAAAAGGACGAAAACGCCGAGAAGTCCGAGAGCTTTTTTCATGGAGCTTTCTTCGAGCTATCGAAAAGGGTGCGGACGCACTAGTGGCCTGAATCTCCCAAAGTGCGGGATACAGGCTCTTGAGCTTTACACGGGCGTCGGTCGAGGTGAAGTGCCAATTGGCTTTGGCGTTGTTTGTGTTGCGGCGGGTCCGCCATGCGACTACCTCTTTCGCAAGCGTCTCGGCATCGGCGATGCGGCGGGCGAGGCACTGGCCTGAGAGAACGGCCAATTCGGATTCCGCGAGATTGAGCCAGCTGCCGTGCTTGGGCGTGTAGTGCCACTCGAATCGCTCGATGATCCGGCGGGCCTCCGCCGGCTCGAACGCTTCGTACAGTGACGCCAGCGTATGTGTATTCAAGTTGTCCTGCACCAGCACGATCTTTTCGGCCTTCGGAAATTGGATGTCGGCGAGATCGCGCAGGATCTTCGCATAGTCAACTGCGGTGCGCCGCTCGGTGACTTCGACGTGTCGCCAGCCTTCAAGCGGCGCGAACAGCATGAAGATGTTGGCTGTCCCGTTGCGTTTGTACTCGTAGTCGTGGCGTGCGGGCTGTCCGGGCCTCATCGGCTCCGGCGTGCGCGTTTCAGCGACAAGCTGCTTGCTCGTCTCGTCGAGGCAGACCAGTGGCCGCGCCGGATCGTGCGGTCGCGTGTAGACGTCGAGCACGTCTTCCATCGCCGCAACAAACGCTGCGTTGGCTTTCGGCGGAATGACCCAGTAGTCGGTCAGGTGCGGTTTGAGATCGTTTTTTTGAGCGCGCGTCCAACCGTATTGTAGTGCGCAGCCGGCACGATGTTGCGCTCGACGACATGCTGCGCCAGTAGACGGATGGTCCAGCGCGCATGACCGGGCGGCGGCTCTGAGCACGCCAATGCCGTCAACTTCGCTTGGCGCTCGCCATCGAAAATCGCTGGAATGGGCGGCGTTTCGCGCTTTTTGCGAGTCAGCACGGCGTCGAGCCCTTTGAGCACGAACGTCTCGCGCACGCGCGAAACCATGGTCAGATTGGTGTCGAGCGCCTTGAGGATCTGATCGTCCAGCCACGCCGGTGCGCCCTCGGCGGTATCCGCCTTCAGCAGGATGCGCGCCTTCAGGATCACCTTCGCCGGCGCCTTGCCTTTCGAAATCAAAGCATTCAGCCGTTCGCGCTCTTGTTGATCGAGTTCGACAATAAACTTCTTCGCTGACATGATCGCCTTGCCCCGTCGGTTGGACCCGACAAGGCAGGAATCAGTGTTCGCAGCGGATGCATATAAGTCAAATTAGCCGAGGCAAGCCACTAGTTTCCGGTTGACGGCGGCAAGCATAGCGTGGATTCGCCCGATTTATAAGGGTTGGTGAACTGTCTGGGCGTGGTGTCGATTTGAAGTGGCCCAAGGCATCCTTCCCCGGAATTTTCCGGGGAGGGAGCCATGAACACAGGCA
>CAMDMH010000373.1 GCA_945901835.1 Devosia equisanguinis
AGCAAGGCGTTCGTGTGCAAGTCGGCGACGTGCGGCGGCGAGATGACGCTCTATGTGCGGGTCAAGGTCGGCTTCTGCAATTGCGCGGAAGGCATCGCGGACGACGCCGAGTTGGAACGGATCGGCGACTTCGCCGATCTCAGCCGCCGTCACGAGCCGCTGGCCGACGGCAAGCCGATCGTTCTCGACGGCCTGAAGGGCCGCAGCCGGCCTTATCGGATGCAGGTACTCGGTACGTCGGGGCGCAGCGTCCGCGGGATCGTCGTCGGCCTCAACAGCGGGTGCGATGCGGTGGTCGCGACGGGCGTGCAGGCGCAGTTGCGCGAGGACTTGTCCTCTGCCGAAGCCGCGATCAGCATCTTTCTCGAGAGCGCGCCGGTACGGCAATGGACGCGAAGCGCTTTGGGGCTGTGAACCGGGGCATCCGAGCGCGGCGGACCGGTCCAGTGGAAGCCCCAAGCGGAACACGGCGTGGGAAGTGACGAGGCACGATCAGGGGCCACGGTGTTTCGCCGCTGCGTGCGGTAGCGGAGCGTACTGCACCGTTTCACGGCAACTCGGTGCGGTCCGTCCTCATGCGCTACTGCACTCTCCGAAGTCAGCGGCCGATCTCAATCAGTGTGCGGGACAGGATGCCGCTATATAGTGGCTCCGAAGCGAAGGAGCAGGCATGACGACGGAAAACGTGATCATCGTGGGCGGCGGGCAGGCGGGGGTGCAGGCCGCCGTGACGCTACGTGAGCTGGGGTTTGCGGGCGCGATCCGGCTGTTCTGCGCCGAGGGCTATCTGCCGTATCAGCGGCCGCCGCTGTCGAAGACGTATCTGAAGGAAGACAGCCCGCCGGAGAAGATGTACCTGCGGCCGGACAAGTTTTTCGCGGAGAAGAGCATCGATTGTCATGTCGGTGTGAAGGTTGCGGCAATCGACCGAGTTGCACGCAACGTGACAACCGCGACGGGTGAAGAGTTCGCTTACGATCATCTCGTGCTCGCCACGGGCGTCATCAACCGGCGGCTGCCGGCGCCGGGTGCGGATCTCGACGGCGTCGTGATGCTGCGCGGCCTCGACGACGCCCATCACATGCGGCCCCGCATTCGCGCGGCGCGGCACATCGTCATCATCGGCGGCGGCGTGATCGGGCTCGAGGTCGCGGCGCTGTCGCGCAGCATGGGGATCGAAGCCGACGTCGTGGAACTAGGCGACCGGCTCGCGGGACGCATCGGCAGCGTTGCGCTGTCCGACTACTTTCTCAGGCATCATCAAGCGCTCGGCGCGCGCATCCATCTGAAGGCCGGCGTCACGGAGATCGAGGGGCGCGACGGTAAAGTGGTCGCTGCGCATCTGAGCGGAGGCCAGCGTATCGAGACGGATCTCGTGCTCGTGTGCATCGGCGTGATGCCGGACATGGCGCTCGCGGAAGCCGCCGGGCTGGACGTGAAGGACGGCATACTCGTCGATGAGCACGCACGCACGTCCGATCAGGCGGTTCTGGCGGCCGGCGACTGCACGCGGTTCAAGCCGGCGCACGGCACGCTGGCGAGCATCCGGCTGGAAAGCGTGCAGAACGCTATAGACCAGGCGAAGTGCGCGGCCGAGACGATCGTGGGCAAGCCGCGTCCGTACACGTCGCTACCATGGTTCTGGAGCGACCAGGGAACGCTGAAGCTGCAGATCGCAGGGCTGACGGCGGGGCACGACCGCACGATATCGAAAGCCGATCCGGTGAAAGATGCCGCGACGATCTATTGCTTCTTCGAGGGGCGGCTGATCGGTGTCGAATGCGTCAACCGTCCCGCCGATTTCATGGCCGCGCGGCGTGTGCTGGGGGCCGGCAAGGTCGTCCGCGTCGATGACGTGGAGAAGGACAGCTTCGAGCTGAAGTCGTTCATGTGAGGAGGGCTGGTGGAGTGGCCCATTGTCCTCCTCGGGCTTGTCCCGAGCACATATCGGGCTGTCGGCACCGAAATGTTTGAACACGGCATCACTGCTGCAGCAGACGTCGGCAATTTCACAACCTGCCCAAGTGGTGGAATGGGTCTTGGGCACGAGCCTTCGGCTTGTCCCAGGATGACACTTGATGTGAAACCGCTGGAAGTCGGTCGCTACTTCAGTTCATCGCCGTCGATCTTGCGGGCGGCTTCGACGGTCATCATGGGTACGCCGTCGCGGATCGGGTAGGCGAGGCGCGCGACGCGGCTGATAAGCTCCTGGCGCCTGGCATTGTAGTCGAGCGAGGTTTTGGTCAGGGGGCAAACGAGCAGCTCCAACAGCCGCGGATCGGTGCCGAAGTCGTCGTCAGCCTGCTTGTCGTCATCGCCCGGCATCTTGTGCTCCGTGCTCATTGCAACGTCATCTATTGCAGGGTGCCGGCACCGCCGGCGGCATCGCCCGCAGCGATGGCCATTTCCGCGAGAGCGACCAGTACGGACGCACGATCCTTAAGTGTGCGCGCTTCGAGCAACGCCTGTTTCTCCTCCGGCCCGAACGGGCTCATCGAGGCGAGCCCATTGACCAGGGGCTCGAGCGGGGCGCGGGCGACCGCGGTCCAATCGGCGTCGAGCTTGCGCATGGCGAGATAGGACTTGAGCACGCGCATCAGCTCGGCCCGATCGACGTCTTCGACCGTCGTGTCCTGCTCGAAGTCGCACGCGAACTCGCCGTACTCCGGCACGACCACGCGATAGGGCTCTTCGGTCATATCCTCGCGCAGCACCGAGAAGCGCGAGATACCCGTCAGCGCGATCCGAAGGCGCCCATCGGACAGCTCCTGATAGGTCGTGATGCGTCCCGCGCATCCGATCCGTTTCAGGCCGATCTCCTTACCGCCGGGGCTTTCAAAGAGCGCACCCGCATCGCCCGGCTGAATGATGCCGATGATGCGATCCGAAACGAGCGCGTCCTCCACCATCGCGAGATAGCGCGGCTCGAACACGTTGAGAGGCATCTCCGAGCGCGGCAGCAGGATCGCACCGCGCAGCGGAAACACGGGAATACGGGAAGGCAGTTCCCCCGGCGAGCGATAACGGTCGATCAGCGCCACGTGTCGGTGCTCCTCCTCAGGCCTGGCACGCCGGCCGATGTCCTAGAGCAGTATCCGATCATACCTGATCTCCAGTAGCGATCGAATGATCGGATAAAACTGCTCTACTCTCATGAATCTAGAGCATCTTTATCCGACCAGCGAATCGCGGAAGCGATTCCGTCCGTTCCGATGATGCTCCAACTCACGCGAACATGAGAGAGGAAAGCCGGCGGCGGCCGTCCAATGTGGCCGGGTCCTTCGGACCCCAGGCCTCGAACAGTTGAACAAGCTGCTTGCGGGCGGCCTGCTCGTTCCAGTTGCGATCGCGGCGGAAACTCTCCAGCAGCTGGTCGAGCGCCTTCTCCTTGTCGCCACCGGCGGCAAGCGCCATCGCCAAGTCGATACGCGCCTGGTGGTCGGCCGGATCGGCGGCGACCTTGCCTTCTAGGGCTGCCACGTCGGATGCAGACCCGCCTGCCAGCTTGGCGAGTTCGATGGCGGCCTTGACGCTCGTGACAGCCGAGGAGGTCTGCTTGTCCGGCGGGATCAGGCCCAGCGTCTGCTCCGCACGAGCGACATCGCCACTCTTGAGAAAGCAGCGCGCGAGACCGGCAAGGGCTGCGACGTTCTGCTGGTCTTCCTGCAGAACCGACGCATAGATCTCGGCAGCACCTTGCAGATCGCCGGCTTCGAGGATCTTGTCGGCCTCCGCGAGTGCGACCTCGAGATCGGCAGCACCGTCCTCACCGATGATCTTGTCGATGAAAGCCTTGATGGTGCTTTCCGGCTGGAGGCCCATGAAGCCGTCGAGCGGGCGGCCATCCTTGAACGCATACACGGTCGGCAGCGACTGGATGCGGAGCTGGCCGGGTATCGAAGGGTGCAGGTCGACATTGAGCTTCACGAGCCGGACCTTGCCGCCGTAGATGCGCACCACCTTTTCGAGAACGGGGGCGAGTTGCTTGCAGGGACCGCACCAGTCGGCCCAGAAGTCGACGAGCACCACCGCGGTCTTCGACGCATCGATCACGTCCGCCTTGAAGGCCGCCGTCGTCGTCTCCTTGACGAGATCGGCGCCGCCACCTGCCGCGGGGGCCGCTCCGGGACGCTTGCCAAAGCCGAGTTCCATGTGTCGTCTCCTCGAGAAGGCATTCAGTCAGAAGTCGGAAGGCAGAGTTCACGATCCGCGGCGAAGCGGTCGCAGGACAATGCCGGTCACAGTGGGGACCACTGTGCGGATGAGAAGCTCGGGACGGGCGCAGGGAACCATCAACGAGGCTCACCGGACGCGTCTCGCCCCAGATATAGGATGCGGGGCTCGTGACCGCACGCGCGAATGAACCGCAAAAGGTCGTCGCGTGCAATGTTGGTTGTCGCGACGTTCTCCAGCGGGTGCCCATTGATCGTGTCGAAAGCCATCAGGGCCTCGTCCACTATCACGGAAACGCGGCCAGCATGATCGTTAATCAAGGCAAAAACGGTGACGGAGCCGGGCGATACCCCGAGGACCTCCTGCAATAGCTCGGCGCGGCCGAAGGAAAAGCGGCCGGCGCCGGCGCGGCGGGAGAGGGCTTTGAGGTCGACGTCGGTGTGG
>CAMDMH010000374.1 GCA_945901835.1 Devosia equisanguinis
CCACGCTTCCGAAATCCAGCGAATCCGTTCTACAGTGTGTCGGCATCGGGCGCCTGCTCCGCTTCAGGTGAAGTCGTTCTCGTAAAACAACTTTCCCTGATTCGGAGGCCCGATGTCGTCATCCATGGTGAGAAACGCGGGCTAGCGGCCCGGTGCTCGACCACGCGGCGATAGAGGTCATTCGTGACGCCGATGTACAGCCTTAGCGATCGCTGGCGAGGATGTAGACGACGTAGCATCGCTCATCATGCACCGGTGTGCTCCGACTTCACGGGTAGCCTTCGCTGCACCATGGGTCCTCGGGAACAAGTCCTCAGGCTGCGCCATCGGACTTGCCCGAGGATGACACGTGCGAGTGAGGCGGCGTGACGGGAAAGGTAGTCTGTCATTGGCTAACTCCGCCATCAGGCACTCGTCTGCCTTCTGGGGTTCTGCAGTGGTTTGGCGGTGATATCCCCCTACTCCCCCGCCTTGATGTACTTCCCCATGACGTCGAGGACGGCGGGGGGCTGGTTCAGGAGTTCGGCGAAGAGGCGGGTTACTTCGCTAGCGGCGATGTGCTCGGTTTCGATGGTGGCGGCTTGGGCTTCGGCGCGGAACTTCGGATCGGCGATGGTCGCGGTGAGGGCTTCGCGCAGCGCGGCGATGCGCTCAGGCGGTGTGCCGGAACGGACGCCGAACGCGCGGCCGATCGACAAGGGGATGCCGCGCACGGCCATCAACGATCTGCCGACAGGATCGGTGGCGAGCGCTTCGTCCACGGGCAGGTTCTCGAGACCTGGAACCGGTGTGCGGGCGCGAACCATCGGGCGGACGATGCCTTGCGCGGCGGCGAGTTTCACCGTCGTCGAAAGCGCGGTCCAGGCGTCCACCTCCTTGCGCTGGAGGGCGAGGAAGATGTCGGTGTTGGCGGCATATCCCGTGACGAGCTTGAAGTTCGCGCCGGCGAACTCCTTCAGCAGCAGCGGCATGTCGTAGGAGTTCGAGCCGGGGCCGGTAGAGCCCACGATCAGCGGCTGGGCTGAGCGGCGGATGTCGTCGAATGTCTTGTGAGGCAGGTCGGCGCGGATGCCCAGTAGCACGCCGTCCGAGCCCGACGAGCCCAACCACTCGAACTTGGCGACATCGAAGCGGACCGCGGGCACTTTCGCGAGCTGCGCCATTCCGACCTGCGGATTGACCGCGAGGATGGTCAGGCCGTCCGCAGCGGCGACATTGTAGACGTAGTTCGTCGCCACGAGATGCGCGCCGCCCGGCATCTGCTGCGAAACGCTCGTGGGCTGTCCGGGGAGATGGCGGCCGATGTGGCGGGCCACGATCTGCGATGCGATCGACAACGTTCCGCTCTTCGATCCGATGACGACCGACACGGTCTTACCGCGGTAGAAGTCGGCCACGGCATTGGACTGCGCCGCCGCATGAGAGCCGGCGAGAGCTAGAGCGGCGGCAAAGCTCAAAGCGAGCGGGGTGGATGGCGTTGGACGCCGCGGCCTCGTCGATCGGGCGCCGGTTCGGGTGCAGTGGCTGCGTTCGCGCCGCATGGTTTCCGCCCCTTGGTCTCAATCGTTGGCGACAACGTCACCCAAGCCCGAGTAGTGGTCAACGTGGGATCACCAAGGGCCGTGTCCGACGGGGCACTTAAGTCGGGCGAAAATCACACATCGAACATAGTTTTGAGACGATTTTGCTCGACTTAACCTGTTTGGCGCACTATTCTTCCCACGATGCCGAATACGCGGCCAAGTTTACCCTTCGTTGCAGCCTTCGAGAGAGACGTCATGCAACAACACGCCACGCCGAAGCTCACGCAGGCCCAGAACGACGCCCGGCTGCTGCTGCACAAGATCGCCGGCAGCGCCGTCGGCCTCGACTTGGAGATGCCGATCGCGACGGGAGAGATGCGCCGGAGGATTTACCTCGACAGCACCGCCAGTACGCTGCGCCTGGGGGTCGTGCAGGACGTTCTCGACCGTTACCAGCCGTACTATGCGAACACGCACTCCACCGTGCACTTCGGCGCGCGCCTCTCCACCGAGGAGTATCGCTGGGCGCACGACATGGTGCTCGACTTCGTCAACGCCGACCGAACCAACTATACCGCGTTCTTCGTCGGAAGCGGCGCCACGGGCGGCATGAACCGCGTGGCCGCAACGCTCGCCCGCCGCATGCCCGAGCGTGATGTCGTGATCACCTCGATCATGGAGCATCATTCCAACGACCTTCCGCACCGCAAGCACTTCAAGACCGTCGTGCACGCGCCGCCGGAAAACGGATCGACCTCGATGGGCTGCGTCTGCATCAAGGCGATCGAGCGCGCGCTGGAAGCACACAAGGGCCGCGTGGCCTACGTGTCCGTAACTGGCGTGTCGAACGTGACCGGCATCATCAATCCCGTGCACGAGATCGCGGCGCTCGCGCACGCCCACGGCGCGCTGATGGTGGTAGACGCCGCGCAGATGGTCGCGCACGTGCCCATCCGGATGAACGGCAATGCCGATCCCGCCGAAGACATCGACGTGGTCGTGTTCTCCGGCCACAAGATCTACGCGCCGGGCTCACCGGGCGTCGTCGTGGCGCGGCGCGAACTGTTCCAGGGGCTGGAGCCGGTCGAAGTCGGCGGCGGCATGGTCGACGACGTCTGGCTCGACCGCTACACGCCGACGGCGGCGCTGCCGGACCGCGAGGAGGCGGGGACGCCGAACATCACAGGCGCGATCGGTTTAGGTGCTGCTCTCTATGCGCTGCACAAGATCGGCATGGACGTGGTCGAGGAAGACGAGGCGGCGCTGATGCGCCTGGCGCTGCAACGGCTGTGTGCCCTCCCGGGCATCGCGCTCTACGGCGATTGCGACATGGAGCGCTATCCACGTGCGGGCGCGATCTCGTTCAACGTGCGCGGCATGCACCATGCCCTGACCGCCGCGATCCTGAACGACTATTACAACATCGCCGTGCGCAATCAGTGTTTCTGCGCGCATCCTTACGTGCGCGAAATGGTGACCGAGGCGCTGGCGGCGGCCGATGAAGCGCTGACGGCGGCGGAACTCGAGGCTCTGGCGGAGATGCAGCGAGGCATGGTTCGCGCGAGTTTCGGCATCTACACGACCGAAGCGGACATCGACACGCTGGCGAAGGCACTTGAGGATATCTCGGGCAATCGCGACCGCTACGAGGCGCTGTATACGCAATTGCCGAACGGTGATTTCCAGCACAAGACGTTCAGCTTCGAGCCGCGGCAGTTCTTCAGCGTCAGGGACTCGGTCGACGGGTGGCTCGAACGGGCTTAAGTCGTAGGGCGGATCAGCAAAGCGTAATCCGCCGCATGCCGACGTGTGCGGCGTATCGGCGGAATACGCTCACGCTATTGCGCCCTACAGAGGTTCCTACGGCACCTTGATGAGGATCTGCAGCTTCACCAGCCACGGGAAGAACGTCATCATCGCGTGGCCCGCGACCCCGAGAATCGCCGTCAGCAGGATGAGCGCGGGGATCGCGGCGAACACCAGCTTGAAGCAGAACATCATCAAACGGAAGAATGGAATCCGGACATCCGTAACCGTAGTGCCGGACATCACGATCCCATCAGATACCGTCTGATCCGGGATGTACGCAGACGGCGTGTGCCCCGTGCCGCCCAATGGGGGCAAGCCGCCCGAGTGTCCGTTGCCCGTCAGTCCAGCCCGCTCACGGGCTTCGCGCTCCCGGCGTAGTGTGCGCGGCAAGTCGTCCGTCATGGCCATGGCGACGCCAAAGCTCCTATTCCCGACCGGCACCGCAGACCCAAAAGGGCGTGCCGCCGGCCCAGGGTTCGTGTTGTCCTACCGACTTGATCTCAGTATTGCTATTTTGCGCCGCGATTGGGGCGGCGATGGAGGCCTGTGTGGAGAATTTGAAGCGACTGATACGCACGATCCCAGATTATCCGAAGCCTGGGATCATGTTTCGGGACATCACGACACTGCTCGGTGATTCGCAAGGGCTGAAGGCCGCCATCGCCCGCCTGGCAGAACCCTACCGTACCGAGCCTGTCGATGCAGTTGCGGGAATCGAGGCACGCGGCTTCATACTGGGCGGCGCCGTCGCCGACCGTCTTGGCTGCGGGTTCGTGCCCATCCGCAAGAAAGGCAAGCTGCCCTGGAAGACCATCGGGCAGGAATACACCCTCGAATACGGAGTCGACACCATCGAGATCCACGAGGACGCGATCAAGCCCGGGCAGCGCATTCTCATCGTCGACGACCTCATCGCAACCGGCGGCACCGCCGAGGCTGCCGTCAAGCTCGTGCGGCGGAGTGGCGGTGAAGTGCTCGGCGCCGCATTCGTCATCGACCTACCGGAAATCGGTGGCGCGAAGCTGCTACGTGATCTGGGCATAGCGGTTCATACGCTGATGGCGTTCGAGGGGCATTGAGGGCGGGAGCGGTGGGGATGGGAGGTTCGCGGCGATGCCGCGAGCGAGACTAGGTCACAAACTCATAAACGGGATTCCCAAACGGCGCGAACAGTGATTCACACTGCCAACCGTGGAGGTTGGGATGGCACAGCTTCGTCGCTACGAACTCACCGATGCCGAGTGGAAGATCATCGATCCGTTGCTGCCACGCA